>RGES01000006.1 GCA_009917805.1 Verrucomicrobiota bacterium | reverse complement strand
GCCTCCCTCATGGTCGCCGCGACGCTGCTCGTCGTCGGTTCGGCGACCGCGCCGAAGGCCGAAGCCGCCAACCTCTATTGGGATTTCGATGCCACGAGTTCCGGCAATAACACGACGTCGGGCGCCGGACTGGGTGGCGCGGGAGCGTGGACGGCCGGCGACCTGAAGTGGTTCGATGGCACCAATGACATCGCCTGGAACGATGCCAACAAGGACGTCGCGATCTTCACGGGAGCCGGCGGTTCCGTCGCGCTCGCCAACGGCTTCACCGTCGGCGGTCTCGTCTTCACCGGCGTCACCTCCGGCGCCTTCTCGCTCGACGGCAGCACCCTGACCCTGGCGGCGCCCGCTGGCGCGGTGACGCCGACGATCTCGGTCACCACTGGCAACCGCGCCACGATCTCCTCTCTCCTCGCCGGCGCCAGCGGCTTCCTCAAGACCGGCGACGGGACCTTGGTGCTTTCCAACAATGGCAACACCTTCACCGGCGACCTGGCGATCCGTGGCGGCGCGCTCGTCGTCACCGACCCCGGTCAGCTCGGCCTCGGCACCACGGCGATCTCGGTCTTCGGTTACGGGAACACGGGTAACCCCGGCTTCAGCGGCGGCTCGCTCGTCATCCAGGGCGCCTCGGCCGCCAATATCACCGGCCTGACGATCGCCCGCGAGGTTTCCGGCTCGGGCCGCGGTCCCGGCGCGGCCAACAACGCCGGCGCGATCATGTCGCTCGGCAGCAATACCTTCAGCGGGGGCCTCACGCTCGGCAACGGCAACGAAGCCCGTTTCTTCGCCTCGAGCGGCAACACGACGTTGCAGGGCGACACTTACCTTACCGGCGGCAACGGCATGGTCTTCTTCGGCAACGGCAACATCATCGCCTCCGGCGTGGTGTCCGGCATGGACACGGGCTACGACCGCTTCATCAAGACCGGCCTGATCTACGATACGACGCTCTGGCTGCAGAACGCCGGCAACTCGCTGGTCGGCACCGTGCGCATCGACGGCGGCTCCATCCGTGTCGCGACCAACGCCGCCCTCGGCCTCAGCCTCAGCGACCGCGCGGTCGACATCAATAACGGCCGTCTCGAGGTGCGCACCGACGACCCTGCCGGCTTCGCCACGCGCAAGGTCTACATCCGCGACAACACCAACTCGAACCTCTACCTCGACCATGCGCTCGGCAGCGAGCTGGTCGGCCAGACGGTCCAGTTCGGCCAGCTCCGCGCGTTCGTCATCAACACCCTCTTCCACATCTACGGTCGCAACGGCTACGGCGCTACGTTCCAGCCCGCGGCGCAAGGCACGCTCGGTTACTTCATCGGCGGCGGCGGTGCCAACGGCGCCACGATCAACAATTATTCCAACGGCCTCGTCACCCTGAACGGCGACCTTTGGAGGCAGACGGACGGCACCGCGCGCACCCTGACTTTCGGCGGCAACGGCGACATGCTCGTCACCGGCAGCATCCTCGCCCCGACGACGATCGCCCATGGCGTGACCAAGGGCGGCACGGGCACGCTGACTTTGCAGGGCGCCGCGGCGAACTTCCTCGGCAGCTTCAACGTGAACGGCGGCACGACGGCGGTCCGCGGCATGGGCGCCTTCAACGCCGCGGTCGCGTCCGGCGCGCTCCAGCTCAATTCCGGCGCGGTGAGCTATCTCGGCGCCGCGGGTACGGGCGCCGGCGAGACCACGACGAAGCTCCTCAACCTTACCGGCACCACCGGCGCCGGCTTCCTTTACGCCAATCAGGCGGGCACGGCCCCGACCGCTCTCATCCTGGCCAACGGCATCGCCGCGACCGGCGGCGGCATCAAGAACTTCTACCTCGGCGGCAACGCGTCGGCCTCGGTCGTCAACGAGCTCCGCGGCGTCCTCCAGGACAACACCACGACCAACAAGACCTCGCTGGTGAAGATGGGCGCCTCGACCTGGCTTTACGTCCCCGCGGCGGCGAGCTTCGTGAGCACGGCTCCGACCGGCATCACCGTCGCCAGCGGCGGCGCCGCCAACACCAGCAGCTTCGTCGTCAGCAGCGCCACGGGCATCGTCCCGGGCATGACCGTCACGGGCACCAACGTCCCCGCGGGCTCCATCGTGACCGGCGTCTCCGGCACGACGGTGTACGTCAACAACGCGATCAGCACCGCGATCACGGCCGCCACGGCCCTCACGTTCGGCACGATCGCCAACTTCACCGGCAACGTCACGGTCGCGGGCGGCACGCTGCAGCTCCGCCCCACGGCGGCGACCGGCGGCGGCTCCGACCTCATCACGAACGCCAGCACGCTCACGTTCGCGGCGGACGCCATCCAAGGCGCGGGTCTCGCCGGCGGCGTCTTCGAATACCAGGGCTCGGCCGCGGGAGGCACGCTCACCGAGACCGTCGGCGCCCTGTCGGCCACGGCCGGCCTCGGCGTCCTGCGCGTGACCGCCAACGGCGGCACGCCCACGCTCAACCTCGCGTCCTACGCCAGCCGCTCCGCCGGCGCCGCGCTGCGCCTCGAGCCCGCGACCGGCACCGGCCTGCAGTTCGCCGCGATCCCGACCGCCGTCTCCGCGGGCGTCCTTTCCGGCGCTTATTTCCTTTCGCCTTCCGGCGCGCTCGACTTCGTCGGCACGCCCCTGACCGCCAACGCCAACGTCGCCGCGCTCGGCAGCGCCACGGCCCTCGCCAATGACGGCGGTTCGGCCAGCGGCAACTTCCTGCAGTCCTCGGCGTTGACCACCACGGGCGTGCTCGCCGCGAACACGATCCGCCTGTCCGGCGCATCGTCCAACCTGACGCTCGGCGGCGCTCTCACCCTGACGTCGACCTCTGCGACCGTGTTGGGCGGCATCTTGCACGACAACGCGCTCGGCGCGGCGACGATCGCCGGTTCCACGATCACCACTTCGACGGCCGGCCAGGAGCTTTTCCTCGTCACCGGCGGCACGGCGAACGCGAACGCGCTCACGGTTGCCTCCGTCCTCGCCAACGGCGCGGGCGGCGTCACCAAGGCCGGCTCCGGCCTGCTCGTGCTCACGGGCAGCAATAGCTTCACGGGCGCGGTCACGCTCGACGAAGGTACGCTCCGCGTCTCCGGCGCCACGACCGGGCTCCTGGGTCTCCCCGCCGCCGCGACCGTCAACGCGCTGCGCCCGGGCACCACGCTGGAGATCAGTTCCGCGGGCGCGTCCGTCGCCCCGTACACGGGCGCCACCGCGCTCCCGACCCTCATCACCGCGGTCACCAACGGTTCCGGCACGATCTCCGTCCTGACGCCCGGTCCGCAGGCCATCCAGTTCGGCGGCGCCGCCAACGGCACCGGCACCGGCGTGCTCACCTCGGTCCTGGCCGACGGCGCCGGCAAGCTTTCCGTCATCGTCAAGGCCAACGGCGGCGTCCAGGTCCTCGCCGGCCTGAACACCTACACCGGCGCCACGATCGTCGGCAGCGGCACCCTCGCGGTCACCAACCTGGCGAACATCGGTCAGCCCAGCGGCATCGGCGCCGGCGACGCCACGAGCGCGGCCACCAACGCGGCTTCCCTGGTCCTCCTCAGCGGCGCGCGCCTGCTTTACACGGGCAACAACGTCCAGGCCTACGACAACCGTTACCTCAACCTCTTCCTGGAGACGCAGACGGCGAGCGTCGCGACCAACCGTCTCTTCACGATGCTGGGCGACGCGCAGCTCGAGTCCGAAGGCGGCTACGGCAACAACATCCAGACCGCTTCGGCCAACCGCATCAACAACAACGCGTCGCTGGTCTTCACGAACACCGGCGCGATCCAGTTCGGCGGCAACTTCACGGGTACGCGCACGCTGACCCTCCAGGGCAACAGCACGGGCGACAACCGCATCGACCTCCTGCTCACCGACAGCCCCGACCTCGTCGGCAAGCTCGCCATCAACCGCAGCGGCTGGAATTCCTGGTGGATCCTCGGCAACCAGGCGAACACCTACTCCGGCGACACGACCCTCTCCGGCGGCGCCCTCATCGCGCGCGACGGTTTCTCCCTGCCGACGGCCTCGAACCTCGTCTTCGCCGACTACGTCGGGGTCTTCCAGTCGACCGGCACCTTCAGCCGTACGCTCGGCGCCGGTGCCGGCCAGTGGCGCGCCCGCGCCACGCACGGGAACGCCGGTTTCGCGGCCGACACCGCCAAGTTCACGGTCAATTGGACTCCGCTCGCCAATCCGGTCTGGAGCGCGAGCGCCGGCGGCACCGCGAACTTCCTGCGCGGCGGCAGCCTGGTCCTGAACACCTCGACCTCCGCGGCCGACGTCGAGGTCCGCGGCAACTTCGTCATCACGCCGGCTTCGGGCACGTCCGCGGCTTTTCCGGCGATCGCCAGCGGCAACACCGTCACCCTCTCCTCGGGCGACGTCAGCAACCTGGCGGTCGGCCAGCTCATCACGGGCATCACGGGCATCCCGGCGGGCACGTATATCACGGGCTTCAACACGGGCACCCAGTTCACGATGAGCCAGAACGTCTCCGCCGCGACCACGGCGGGGACGGCGACGATCTCCGGCGGCGGCTGGCACGACGTCAACGTCGTCGACAACGGCTATACCGGCCTCGATTTCGCGACGATCTCCGGGGTCATCAGCGGCACGGGCATCTTTTCGAAGCAGGGCGGGGCGAACCTGATCCTGGGCGACCAGAATACTTATTCGGGCAACACCATCCTCCGCAACGAAGGCCTGGTCGTCACCTCGATCGGCGCGGCGGGGGCGACCGCCACCAGCCTCGGCACCAACGTCTCCGGCGGCTGGCTCGAGCTCGGCAACCCCGGCGCCACGAACACCGTCACGCTCATCTACGTGGGCCCGGGCGAGACGACCACCCGCGCGATCTACCTGACCGGCTCCTCGGGCACCCGTCGCCTCGAGGCGAGCGGCTCGGGGGCGCTGGTCATCACGAACCTGATCAACAACACCGCGAACTCCAACACCCCGAACGGCTCGGCGTCCACGAAGACGCTGGAGCTCCGCGGCGTGAACACGGACTTCAACATGATCACGTCGACGCTGACCAACGAGCTCAGCGGCGGCAACGGCGCGCTCACGGTCACCAAGGCCGACGGCGGCGTCTGGGTGCTCAATCCTTCGGCCGCCAACACCTTCAGCGGCGGCCTCAACGCCAACGGGGGTCTCCTCGGCCTCACCGTCAACGGCATCGGCACGATCGGCACGATCGGCGTCAGCAACGGCGGCATCTTCGCCTACGGCGCCGACCTCGCGGTCTCGAAGGCGATTTCGTGGGCCAACAACTCCGCGTTCGTCGTCGCCGGCCAGTATAACCTCGCGATCACCGGCGACATCACGAAGGGCTCGGGCAACAACACCGCCACGTTCTCGAATAACCTCGAGAACGGCAAGGTCTTCACCGTCACCGGCAATTATGTCAACGCCACCACGGCGACCACCGCGCAGGCGCCGACCTTGGCGATCCGTGGCACGGGCTCGACCGTCTGGAACGGCATCATCGGCCGCAACGCCAGCATCGGCGGCGACACGACGCTTGATATCGCGATCGCCAACGACGCCAGCCTGACGCTGGGCGGATCGTCGCCGAACACCTATACCGGGATCACGTATCTCTCCCAGGGACGCCTCATCCTGAACAAGGTCGGCGCCCTCGGACCGGGCGGCGCCGCGGCCACCCCGACCGTCACGACCAACACCAGCACCTCGCTCACCGCGGTCTCCTCGACCGCCGGCCTGCAGGTCGGCCAGGCGATCGCCGGCACGGGCATCCCGGCCGGCGCCACCATCGTCAGCGTCACGGCCAACACGATCACGATCAGCGCGGCCGCCACCGCCAGCGCGACGATCACCGCGACGGTCACGGCCTTGGCGCCCAGCCAGTTCAACTTCAACGGCGGGATCCTTCAGGCCGGCCTCGACCTCACCGGCGTCAACGCGCTACCCAATCCGGTCTTCCTCAACGGCGATTACGCCACGGTGACCGGTACTTACGGCATCACGTTCGCCGGCGCGCTCACGAACTACAACAGCAACCGCTACCTGAACAACCAGCTGAGCGGCGGCGCGGCGCTCAACCTGACGGGGACCGTCAACCTGTCGCACGACGCCAGCGGCCGCATCCTCCTCTTCATCGGTTCCGGCACGACGAACATCTCGGGCGTGGTCAAGGACAGCAGCAGCACGGGCACGGGCAGCAGCCTCTATCTGCGCGGCGCGACGGGCGCGCAGCTCAACCTCACGGCGACGAACACCTTCACGGGCAACCTGCTCGTCGAGCGCGGCACCGTCACCGTCAGCGGCTCGGCGGGCGCGCTCAACACGATCCTGGCGACCGCGGGCTCCGGCGCGATCGTCCGCGCGGGCGGGATTCTCACCCTCGACAGTTCCGGCGCGAACAACGCCGCCGGGCGCCTCGCCGGCCGTGGCGTCCTGCTCGAAGGCGGCCGCCTCAACATGGTCAGCAACGCCGCGAACTCGACCGAGACCGCCGCCGTGCTCCGTCCTTACGGCAACGCGACCATCAATCTCTCCGGCGCGGGCACGAACACGCTCACCTTCACGTCGCTCGACTACACCACGTTCTCGGACCCGCGCAGCGCGCTCGACGTCTCGGCCACGACCGGCCTGGCTTCGACGAACAAGCTCAAGTTCACGAACATCCTCGGCACCGCCGGCACGGCCAGCCTGATGCCGCGCTTCTTCGTCACCGGCGCCGACTTCGCCGCCCATGACGCCACGAACGGCGTCACGACCTTCGCCGGTTACGCCGCCGTCACCGACATCACCGCCAGCGCCGCGGGCGACGTCCTCAAGATCGGCTCCGCCTATGCGGTGGACGACATCACGACCGACCGCACCCTGCGCGGCCTCGCCGTCACGGACACGACCGCCCGCACGCTCGGCGGCGCGGCGAACAACGTGCTGACGATCTCTTCAGGCGCGATCCTCGCCGCGGGCGGCGTCACGCACACCCTGTCGGTGCCCCGCCTGAACTTCGTCACGACGCCGAGCGTCACCACGACGAACGCCTCCGCCAACGTCACCGTGGCCAGCACCGCGGGTTTCGCGGTCGGCCAGATGATCACGGGCACGGGCATCCCGGCCAACGCCTTCATCACCGGCATCACGAACGGCACCACGTTCACGATCAGCGCCAACGCCACGGCCTCCGGCACCGTCACCGCCACGACCTACGCCCCGGCCTTCGTGAGCGTCGACACCGGCACCACCCTCGACCTGACGGGCGCGGTGGTCTCCAATTCCGACGTCACCAAGCAGGGCGCGGGCACGCTTCTCGTCTCGCGCAAGCAGTACTTCGGCGGCCAGACGACCATCCTCGGCGGCACGCTCAAGCTGGGCGCCGGCGACAACACGCTCTGGGCCGGCGGCTCCAATCTCCTCAACGTCGAACGCAACGGCACGCTCGACCTCAACGGGACGACGCAGCTTTTCGGCCGCCTGATCTCCCTCGGCACCGCGTCGGGCGGCGGCGGGACCATCACGAACACCGGCGCCTCGGCGGCGAACCTCGTGATCAACACGGCCGGCGCGAACCAGACGTTCATGGGCTCCCTCACGGGCGGCAACCTGAGCTTCACCCGTTTCGGCGGCTACACGCTCGAGTTCGGCAGCGCCCAGACCTACGGCGGAGCGACCCATCTCCTCGGCGGCACGCTTACCTTGCGCGACGACGGTGCCCTGACGGGCACGTCCGCGCTCACGCTGAACTACGCCACGCTGGCGATCGACAACAACAGCAACTTCCGCATCCAGAACAACGACCGCCTGCCTGACGCGGCGCCGATCACGATGCGCGGCGGCAGCCTGACGCTCCAAGGGCTCTACTATCAGGCCGCGACCGAGACCATCGGTGCGCTCACCCTCGCGCAAGGCGACAATAACATCACCCTCTCGCATGCGGGCGGCACGTTCTGGTCGACCGACCTCACAGTCGCTTCGCTCACGCGTTCGGCCGGGACGACGTTCAATCTCACCGGCAACAACCAAGGCCTCCCCGGCAACGCCACCCACCTTTACTTCACGTCCGCTCCGGCGACCGTGAACCGCGGAATGCTGGGCGCCTGGGCGATCTATAACTCCACCGACTACCTCGCCTACAACACCGGGCTGGGCGTCGGCATCGTCGGCACCGGCGGCTTCGTCGGTTACGATCCGGACTTCGGCGCGGGCAAGCTTACCCAGGTCCCTGTCCAGACCGATACGACGACCACCTTGGCGGCGAACACGACCTCCGCGGTCCTCCGTCTGGCCGGTCGTTCGGCCAACAATATCGCCTTCGCCGCGACGAACACGGTCCTCAACCTCGAACTGGGCGGCCTCCTGCGCAGCAACGACCAGGGTTTCGCTTCGAACATCGGCACCGTCGCCGCGCGCGGCGTGCTGACCGCCGGCGGCGCCGCCACCTCGGGCACGAACGAGCTCGTCATCTATAACGCCGCGGCGGGTTCGCCTTCCTGGGGAAGCGCCGCCTTCACCACCGGCTCCCCCGTCGTCACCGGCCTGACCACGGTCGGCCTCTATCCGGGCATGACCGTCACCAGCGGCGCGAACATCGCGGCCTCGGGCGTGACGATCCTCTCCGTCGACGGCTATAATCAGGTCACGCTCAGCGCCAACGCGCTGGCGACCACGACCGGCCAGACGATTACCGGCGGTTCCTACGCCAACGGCGCGACCACCTCGGGCTCCGCGGTCGTCACGATCACCGGCGGCGGCACCACGGCGGGCGTCTTCCCGGGCATGCCGATCTCCGGCACGGGCCTCCCCGTCGGCACCTACGTCCTTTCCGTCGACAGCGCCACGCAGCTGACGCTCAGCAAGCCCGCCACCGCCACGGCGGCCAGCGGCATCGCCTTCACGGTCGGCGTCAGCGACGTGGTCGTCAACGCGGTCATCGCGGACAACGGGCTGGGCAACTCCGTCAGTCTGGTCAAGTCCGGCACGGGCGCGCTCGACCTGACCGCCGTCAACACCTTCACCGGCGGCGCCGTCGTCAACCAAGGCACGCTCAACCTCGATCCGACGGTCGCGGGCACGGCCGTCCTCCCGGCCGGCACCCTCACGATCAACGGCGGTCTCGGCGGAAATAACTTCGCCGTCGTCAACGCGAACGCCTCGGGCTCGATCCATGCGAACACGGACGTGGTCATCAACGGTTCCGGTCGCCTGCAATATGCGGACAATCTCACGAACACGCTGAAGTCGGTCACGTTCAACAACGTCGGCGGCGAATACGGCGCCACGAAGCTGTCCTACCTCGGCGTCGGCGCGGGAAGCGTGCTGACCTTCACCAGCCTGACCCCGATCACCGCGACCTCCAGCAACGCCACGATCGTCTCCAACCTCGACGCCGGCCGCGTGATCCTCGCCACCGGCACCAACACGCTCTCGATCGGCGCCTTGGTGATCCCGGGCACGGCGAAGGCCTACACGGACCTCCTGCCGACGCTCAACATCACCTCGGTCCTGACCGGCGTGAACGTCGCGGTCGTCAAGACGGGCGCGGGCCTCCTCCAGCTTTCCGGCGCGAACGAGTTCGCCGGCGGCCTGGACGTCCAGGCCGGCGGGATCGTCCTCGGCGCGAACAGCACGCCCAACCAGGGCGGCGTCGGCTTCACCGGCAGTCCGCTCGGCGGCGCCGGGGTCACGATGGCGGCGGGGACCACGCTCCTGGTCAACAACGCCGACCGCATCGTCGGCAATACCCTCACCTTCGCGGGTACGCCGATCTTCGACAACACCGGCAGCGGCACGATGCGCACGCTGACGCTCAACAGCACGCTCAACGGGCTGGCGACGGGCGCGACCACCGTCCAGATCAACAGCCCTTGGCTGACCGTGGCCTTGCTTGGCAAGATCCCGAACATCGCGAGCATCACGGGCTTCAACCGCACGGGCCTCGGCCGCCTCATCTTCAACGCGACCGGTTACACGGGCGACTTCAACGCCACCGCCCTCGGCCTGCCGACCGCGCTGTCGCTGCTGAGCGACGGCAACGGCACCATGGCGCCCGAGACCTTGGCGCTCGGCAACGTCGTCTTCGACGCCGGCATCGTCCCGAACCTCACCATCGGTCGCGCGGGCGGCACGATCCCCGGCCCGCAGGCCGCCAACAAGGTCCTCGCCACCACGAGCATCGCGAACCTCGGCCTCGGCCTCACCCTGACGAACAACAACGGCTACGGCGCAGGGGCTCGAGCTCTCCGGCGTCCTCTCCGGCACGGGCTTCAACAAGATCGGCGCCGGCACGCTCGTGCTCTCCGGCGCGAACACGTTCACGGGCAACGTCACCGTCACGCAGGGCGTCCTTTCCGTCTCGTCGGACGGTCAGCTCGGCAATGCCGCCAATATCGTCGTGCTCAGCCCTTCGACGGGCACCGCGGCCTTCCGCGCCACGGCCGATCATACCTTCACCGGGACCCGCGCGCTCCGTCTCGCCAATACCGCCAACGTCCGCCAGGTCGAGGTCGTCGGCGGCAAGACCCTGCAGTTCGACAACGCCTTCGACCTCGCCGCCGCCGCCGGCCAGTTCGCTTCCCTGCGCAAGCAGGACCAGGGCACGCTCTTCCTCAACGCGGCCAACTCTTCCTGGAGCGGCCGCCTCATCGTCGCGGGCGGCGTCGTGAAGACCGGCCTCGCCTCGGCGCTCGGCACCTCGACGACCGTCGCCGCCTCGCTCGCCGTCACCACGGCCTCGAGCACGACGATCACCGGCAGCAACACCACGGGCCTCGCTCCGGGCATGATGATCGCGGCCGCCAACATCCCGGTCGGCACGTTCATCTCCTCGATCACCGACGGCACGAGCTTCGTCATCAGCCAGGCGGCCACGACCAGCGCGACCGGGACGGTCAGCGTCACCTCCGGCGTCATCGAGGTGAACAACCAGTCCTCGGTCCTGCAGCTCCAAGGCGGCATCACCGTCGCCAATCCGGTCGTGCTCACCAGTTCGGGCGACTGGGCGCAGATCAACGGGATCGACACCCAGGGCGCGGTCCAGTCGCTGTCCGGCGCGAACACGCTCACCGCCGACCTCATCCTCGCGTTCGCCCGTCCCGGCGCGGACAACGTCAACAAGCTCTTCGGCGTGGGCGCGGCCTCCGGCGCGACGCTCACCCTCGGCAACGTCAAGTTCGACAACGCCAGCGGCTCGACCAACCGCAACACCTTCTTCCAGGTCAACGGCGCGGGCAACGTCGCCTTCACCGGCATCCTCGACAACGTCAACGCCGCCGTCGGCTCCTCCGAGCTCCGCAAGTATTCCACGGGCACGCTGACCTTCAACGCGGCGAATTCCGTCGCCGACTCGACCCTGCAGCTCTTCCGCGGCACGACGGTCTTCCAGGGCGCGGCCACGGCCGGCGGCTCGACCAACCTCAACGTCTACCAGAACGCGATCCTGACGTTCGACAACACCGGCACCAACACCGCGAACCGCCTGGCGAACAAGCCCCTGCAGCTCCTCGGCGGCACGGTCAACTTCCTTCCGGCGGCGGCCGGTTCGACCGAGACCTCCACCGGCATCCTCTATCTCAGCAACGGCGGAAGCACGATCAACCTCGGTTCCGGGGGCGGCATGGCCCTCACCTTCGCTTCGCTCACGCAGAACGCGGGCGCGACGCTCAACCTGACCGGCACCTTCGGCTCCACGACCAACAAGCTGCTCTTCACGACCGCCCCGACCCTCACGGGCGGCGCCGTCGCGGCGACCAACGGCCTGCTCGCGCGCATCACGACGAACGGCAACGAGTTCGCCACCTACAACACCAACGGGGTGACGACGAACGCCTTCGGCCTCCAGTCGTTCGCCGGCTACAGCGCCGCCGCCAACATCCTGTCGGCGGTCGCCAACGCGACCTTCAAGGCGCAGTTCAGCACCGCCAACTCGCTGACCGGCAACCAGACCATCAACGCCCTCGCGCTCACCAGCAGCGCCTCCGGCACGGTCAACGTCGGCGGCCTCTCCGGCCTCAACCCGACCACGCTGACGGTCACCGCCGGCGGCATCCTGGCCAACGGCACCGGCACGACCTCGCGCCTTTCCGTCCCCATCGTCACCTTCGGCGCGACCGAAGCCTACCTGCACGTCGCCTCGGGCCAGACGCTCGAGGTCGACAGCGGGTTCATGGGCACCGCCACCCTCAACAAGGCCCTGCCGGGCGTCCTGAACCTCAACCGCCAGCAGTTCACCCAGGCCACGTTCATGCTGAACGGGGGCACGGTGAACCTGAAGGCCGACGCGACCAACACGCTCCTCCCGGGCTACAACCTCGCCGTCAACACCGGCGCGACGCTCAACCTCAACGGCGGCGCCCAGCTCGTCGCGGCCCTCTACAGCACCAACGGCGGCGGCCAGACCGAGCTCCTCGGCGGGACGGTCGGGAATTCCTCGGCCAACCAGGCGACGATCGCGACCACCGCGAACACGAGCTTCAGCGGCACGATCACCGGCGACATCTTCGTCAACAAGGCCGGCACGGGCGACTGGAACCTCCAGAGCGCCAACGATTATTCCGGCGCCACGCTCGTCACCGGCGCGAAGCTCGTGCTCCAGGACGCCGGCCGCCTCACCGCGACCTCGGCGATCACCCTCAACAAGGGCACGCTCTATCTCGTCAACTGGGCCGACACCTTCCTCGCCGACCGCGTCAACGACGCGGCTCCGGTCACGCTCAACAGCGGCAGCATCCAGTTCGAGACCCGCGGCGCCGTCAACAATTCCGAGACCCTCGGCGCCGTGTCGCTGGCTTCGGGCTTCAACACGATCTACCCGAACTGGGCGAACAACGACGTCAGCCCGACGGTCTTCACGGTCGCCAGCTTCACGCGTCCGGCCGGCTCTTCCGCCACGGTCCGGTTCAACAACCTCGGCAACCTCGGCCAGCTCGGCCGCACCAACTTCGTCGTCACCGCCGGCATGGCCAACACGAACGACATCATCGGTCCGTGGGCCATCATCGACCGCGAGTGGGCCAGCTACGGCGCCTACGGCGTCGGCGGCCTCAACGACCCCGGCTTCCCCGGCTATTCCGGCCGCGGCCTCTGGAGCAATCCCACCGGCACGGACAACGTCCGCTTCAGCATCGGCGCGACGGCCACGTACACGCTCCTTTCGGACGTCACGGCCCACACGCTCAACGTCAACGGCGGCAACAATCCCTCGACCAGCACGCTCGACTTCGGCGGCTTCACGCTGCGCCTCCAGGGCGGCGGCCTCCTCTTCGGCACGAGCAACGGCAACTCCAACGCCGTCTTCCAGAACGGCACCCTGACGGCCGGCGTCGTCGGCCAGCCTGCGGACCTCTACGTCTTCCATGCGTCGTACGGCACGGACGCCCGTAACGTCACCCTCAACACCGTCATCGCCGACAACCAGGCGGGCAGCCCCCTGCGCCTGATCCTGACGACGGGCGACGGCCAGACCGGCAGTTACCGTCTCGAGCTCGGCGGCCTGAACACCTACACCGGCGGCACGGTCATGCAGCCGGGCAACAAGCAGCTGGCGGCCACGGGCCGGCTCGGCACCGGCGGCCTCGACTTCGACGGCACGACCTTCCTCCAGCTCGCCGGCGGCGTCATCCCGTCGCAGGCGGCCACGGTGCGCGGCAGCACGAGCGTCACCCTCGCCGGCGCCAACACGCTGACGTCGCTGACCTTCGACAACAACGGCGGCACCTCGCCGACGCTCGTCCCCACCGGCACGCTCACCCTCACGACCGGCATCACCGCCACGTCGATGAACGTCAACGCCGCCGCGGCGTCGACCATCGGCGCGGGCAACCTCGACCTCAACGGCGCGGCCGCCTTCCCGGTCTCGGTCGGCGCGACGCTCGTCAACGGCAAGGACCTCGCCCCGTGGCAGCCCGGCCTGATCATCAACGCCGTCATCCAGAACGGCGGCATCACCAAGTCGGGCAACGGCGTGCTGCAGCTCGGCGGCCAGAGCACCTTCGCCGGCGGCGTCACCGTCACCGCAGGCGCGCTCCTCATCGGCGCGGACAGCTCGCCGACGCTCGGCTCGCTCCTCGCCGGACCGCTCGGCCTCGGCACGCTCACGATGGCGACCGGCACCCGCCTGGGTTCCTCCGGCGCCTACTCCGTCGCGAACAACGTCGTCTTCGGCGACAACGGTGCCGGCGTCGGCGCCCACGTCTTCACCGGCGTCAACAACCTCACCCTCAACGGCGTCACGACCCTTCCGGCGACCTGGAACGTCGAGATCGTCGCCCCGCAGATGACGCTGACGATCGCCGACGCCACGCCGTCGCTGTCGTCCGACGTCATCAACAAGAGCGGCCTGGGCACGCTGATCGTCGGCAACTATGCCGGCACCCTGCAAGCCACCGGCGGCCTCGTCTTCGCGGCCGACGGCAACGCGCGCGGCACCATGGAGACGGTCGCCGTCGGCGGCAACCTCGTGCTCTCCGGGGACACGGCGATCACCGTGAACCGTTCGGGCTCGGCGCCGTTCGCGCGCAACAAGCTGCTGCAGAAGGCCGACCTGACCGTGCCGGGCAACATCATGAGCGTGGCGAACCTCTCGGGCTACGGCCTCGAGTTCACGGGCGCCACCACGCTGACCGGCCCGGCGCACTTCGCCGTCGCCGCCGCCTCGGCTTCCAACGTCCAGCCCGGCCTCGTGCTGTCCGGCGTCGTCGACGACGGCGCCAACGACTACGGCCTGATCAAGTCGGGCGCGGGCACGCTGCTGCTCACGGGCGCCAACACCTTCGGCGCGCCCGGTCGCACGATCTCCGTGCTGTCGGGCGTCGTGGCCGCCGGTTCCGACGGCGCGCTCGGCAACGCCGGCAATTCGGTCACGCTCGACGTCGACGGTTCTTCCGGCGTCGGCTTCCGCGCGGTGGACACCTTCGCGACCAGCCGCACGTTCGTGCTCAACCAGCCGAACAACGCCTTCGAAGTCGTGGCCGGCAAGGCGCTCACCCTGAACGGCTCGTTCACCTTCGCTTCCACGTCGGGCATCCTTTATAAGAACGACAACGGCGTGCTCGAGCTCGCGGCCTCCAACGCGGCCTCGAACTGGTCCAACGCCGCGGGCGGCCTTATCATCAACGCCGGCGCCGTCCGTCTTTCCCACAGCACCGCGGCCGGCCTCGCCACGAACAAGATCGTGGTCAACGCCTCCATCGGCGCCGCCCTGCAGCTCGCCGGCGGCGTCACCGTGGCGAACCCGGTCGTCGTCAACAACATCGCCAACGAAGTCTACCGCGGCGGCCTCAACGGCGACGGCCACGTCCTCAGCGTCGCGGGCGACAACACGCTCAGCGGCTCGGTCGCCATGGTCTATGACGGCCTGATCGGCGCCATGGCGGGTTCGAGCCTCACCCTCTCGGGCGGCATCGACAACACCGGCAACCGCCAGATCATCTTCCCGGTCGCCGGCACGGTGAACCTGGCCAGCGCCGTCAGCGCCAACGCCTACGAGCTCGTCAAGTACGGCGCCGGCACGTTGAACATCACCGCCGCGCAGACGGCCCAGCTCGGCACCAACACCGGCATCATCGTCCACGCCGGCAAGGTCTCCTTCAGCGGCGCGGGCATCCTCTCGACGGCGACCAAGGCCTATGCGCTCCGCCCCGGTTCGGTGCTCGAGGTCCTCGACAACGGCGCCACGCCGCTCAACAACCGCCTCGGCGCGGCCGCCAACATCGACTTCAAGGGCGGCGCCCTGAACATCGTCGGCAACGCCAACGGCACGACGCTCGAGACCCTCGCGACGCCGACCTTCGGCCGCGGCTTCTCCGTCATCACCGTCACCGCCCAGGCCGGCCAGCAGGCGAACCTCGTCTTCTCCGCCGCGGCGGGCGCCCAGGCCAACGCGCAGAACGCCACCACCGGCCCCACGGCGCCTTCGGTCCTCTTCCGCGGCACCTCCCTCGGCACCGCCGCCGGCGCGGGCATCGCCACCATCAAGGACAGCGCCGGCTTCAGCTTCAACGGCCAGACCGGCGCGACCGGCGCGACGACCAAGGGCCTCCTGCCGTGGGCGTTGATCGACGCTTCCGCGACGGGGCAGGGCACCTCCTTCGCCACCGGCGACGCCGCCGCCGCCTCCGCCACGACCGCCATCCTCCGTCCCCTGGCCGCGGGCGAGTACTCGGCCGCGAACACCATCGCGGCGAACAACAACGTCCTGCTCACGACCGGCACCACCGCCGCGGCGGCGAACGTCGCCCCGAATTCCCTGACCATCGAGGGCAACGCCGGCCTCTCGCTCAACGCCGGCGTGGCGCTCAACCTCAGTTCGGGCGGCATCCTCGTGCGCGCCGGCAGCGTCTCGGCGCTCTCCGGCGGCCTGTTCAACCAGACGAGCGGCTTCTCGCCGCTGAACGTCTGGACCGTGGGCGACCTGACGATCTCGGCGCCGATCAACGGCGGCAACGGCGTCTCGAACGCCGCCATGGTGCTCATCAAGGCCGGCGCCGGCACGCTCACCCTCGCCCCGACGGGCACCTCGCTCAACGGCCTCGCCGCGACCGGTCGCAACACGCTGAACGGCCAGCATGTGCTCAACGGCGGCACGCTCAAGCTCGGCACGGGCCTCGTCAACGTCGTCGCCCCGAACAATTATTTCGCCCTCAACGGCGGCACGTTGGACCTCAACGGCAACAGCCAGATGGTCTACGGCTTCTTCAGCGACAGCGTCGTCGCCGGCGCCCCCGGCGTGGTGACGAGCTCGGCCGGCACGGGCCACCTGCTGATCAACAACGACAACAGCGCCCGTAATTTCGCCGGCTCCATCCAGGGCGCGACGAAGCTGACCCGCTCCGGCCTCAGCAACCTGAGCTTCTATTCGGACAGCACGTACACGGGCGCC
This sequence comes from Verrucomicrobiota bacterium, assembly GCA_009917805.1. Classification (GTDB taxonomy): domain Bacteria; phylum Verrucomicrobiota; class Verrucomicrobiia; order Opitutales; family UBA953; genus UBA953. The sequence continues at coordinate 7,986 of RGES01000006.1, read as the reverse complement.
ACGGTCATCAACGGCGGCAACATCCTCCTTCGCGACGGCGGCGCCCTGTCCGCGACCTCCGCGATCGCGATCAGTTACGGCGCGGGCCTCTACATGGAGAACGCGTCGTCCGCCAACAATGCGAACAACCGCGTCAACGACGCCGCCCCGGTCACCTTGCGCGGCGGCATCGTCGAGCTCCGCGGCCGCGCGCAGACCGCGACGACCGAAGCCTTGGGCGCGGTCACCCTCGCGGAGGGAGCTTCGTTCATCAATTCCGTCCTTGGCGGCACCGGCATCAATTCGGCCGACCTCTCGTTCGGCGGCCTCACCCGTTCCGCCAACGCCACCGTCAACTTCACGGCGTCCACGGCCGGCCTGGCCGGCAGCAGCGCCCGCATCCAGTTCTCCTCGATCGGGGGCACCTCCACCGCGACGACCGGCGGCGGCCTCGCCAACGGCATCATCGGCGGCTGGGCCACGATCGGCACCAGTGACTTCGCGACCTATGTTCCGGGCCTCGGCATCGCCCCGCTCGGCGCCGCGGGGGCGCCGGCTTACGCGTCGGCCACGACGATCACCGGACTCGCGCAGGCGACCGATAACATCAAGCTCGGTACCGGCGCGTCCTCGGTCGCGAATGACCTGACGATCAACAGCCTCGCGACGAGCAACGTCGCGGTCGGCACGGTCACCATCGCCGCGGGCAAGACCCTGACGCTCGCCTCCGGCGGCCTCCTGAGTTTCACGGCCACGTCCTGGAACCTTGGCGCTTCGGTCAACCAAGGTTTCCTCACGTCCGGCGGCTCCGAACTCTTCTTCTACGTCCAGACGGGCAACACCACGACCCCGACCATCAATGCGGTGATCAAGGACGGCGCCTCGGCGCTCACGTTGGTCAAGTCCGGCGCCAACACCGGCACCTTGGCCGCGACGAACACCTACACGGGCGGCACGGTCGTCAACCAGGGCACCTTGAACGTCGCCGCCACGGGGCTCATCCCGCTGGCCGCTGACCCGACCACGGGCGTCCGCCTCAACGGCGGCAACCTGACCGCTTTCGCCGCCGGCGCCATCGCCGCCGGCAACACGGTCATCCTCAACGGCTCGGGTTCCCTCTATTACTTCGACAACAACACCGTCGCCGGCCTGAAGTTCAACAACCTGGGCGGCACGCCGACGGTGCGCACCTTCGCGACCAACAGCAGCACCGGCCTCGGTTCCCGCGGCGTGCTCACCATCGGCGCCGGCGGCATCGTCGCGACGTCCGAGAACGTCACGACCACGAGCTATGTCGAAGGCCGCGTCGATTTCGGCGCCTCGGCCAACACGATCGACGTCGCCCCGATCAACGTCAACGGCGTCACCGACGTCGACCCGCTCCGCGCCGGCTTCGCCCTCCAGGCGGTCGTCGGGTCGGCCGGCGGCCTGACCAAGACCGGCAACGGCGTCCTCCAGCTCAACGCGCAGTCGCACTTCACCGGCGGCCTCACGATCGCCGCCGGCGGCCTCCGTAACGGCGTGACGAACGCCGGTTCGCGCCTCTCCCGGCTGACGCTCGCCGCGGGTTCGCGGTACGACCTTTACAACCTCAACACCACCTGGGGTTCGCTCGCCGGTTCCGGCGACATCTTCAGCAGCATCGCCTCGCCGAACCTGCAGGTCGGCTTCGACGGCACCTCCTCGACGTTCTCCGGCCGCATCCAGCGCTTCAACAACGCGCTGAACCCGACCCTGACCAAGGTCGGCGGCGGCGTGCTGACGCTCGACGCCGCCCAGGATGGCGACGCCTCCATCGGCCAGATCGTCGTCGGCGGCGGTACGCTCCGCTACGCCGGCGCGGGCAAGGCCTTCGTCGGGACCGCTTTGCAGACGACCTCGCTGGTGGCCAACACCAACGGCACGCTCCAGCTGGACAACGCCGGCACCAACGTCGCCAACCGCCTCGGCCTCGCCGCGGCCGGCAACCTCTATATCCAAGGCGGCAAGTTCGTCCTGGGCGGCAACGCCGGCGCCGCGACCTCCGAGACCCTCGCCAACCTCAACGTCCAGAACGGCGGCGGCCGCATCGAGCTCACGCCGGACGCCGCGCAGGCGCTGACCCTCGCCGTCACGACCCTCAGCACCGCCAACGGCCACGGCACCCTCGTCGTCGGCGGCCTCACCGGCGCGGCCTCCGCCGCGGGCGTGGCGAACCTCACCATCACGACGGTCAACCTGATCTCGGGCCAGGGCACCGGCGCCAACGGCACGACGACCATGGGCCTCCGCCATGACATCCTCGCGGACGCGAGCGTCAGCGGTCTCGGTACCGGCTTCCTCGTCAAGGACTCCGTCACGAACAATTACCGCGCGCTCGCCTCGAGCGAGCTCAACACCGCGGTCGCGACGTGGGCTTCCACGCAGAACGCCGGGCTTTCCTCGGCGCAGGCCATCAAGGCGAGCTCGACGGCGAATTCCCTCACGATCGGCGGCGCGGCGACCCTGGCCTCGGGCCTCGACGCCACCGTGTACGGCAAGTTCAGCCCCGCTGGCGCGCTCCTGACGCAGTCGATGTCGGGCGCCGCGGCGACCCTCGTGCTCGCGGGCGCGACGGGGAACATCAACGTCGGCGCCTTCCAGTCGGCCACGGTCGGCACGACGCCGTTCATCCACGTCGTCGACGGCGGTACGCTCAATATCAACGCGGCCTTCGGCGTCGGCGGCACCGCCGGCATGGTCAAGGCGGACGGCGGCGTCCTCAGCCTCAACGGCCAGGCCTACTTCACCGGCACGGCCGTCGTGAACGGCGGTACCCTGAGCCTCAATTCCGGCGCGGCGAACACCTTGCTGGTCACCCAGACCGCCTCCGGTTCCGGCATGACGCTGACCAACCTGACGATCAACGGTTCCTCGGCCGTGGTCGACCTGAAGAACAACGCCCAGGTCGTGGCCGCGCTGACCAGCACGAACCCGCTTCCGGGCGCCGGCGGCACCGTCACGAATTCCGGCGGTTCCGTGGTCGTCTTCACCGACTCCACGCAGGGCGCCGGCGCGACCTTCGCGGGACAGCTCACGGGCAACCTCGCCTTCACCAAGTCGGGCGCCAACACCCAGGTCCTGACCGGCGCGAGCACCTACGTCGGCGAGACGATCGTCCGCGGCGGCACGCTCCAGCTCCGCGACGGCGGCACCCTCGCCAGCACGGCGGGCCTCAAACTCTATTACGGCACGCTCAACTGGGACAACTTCGGCCTCAACGCGGCCGCGAGCGCCACGCCGACCCGCGTGGCCGCGGCGAACGCCGTGACCTTGGTCGGCGGCAGCTTCACGATCAACGGCGGCGGCTCCAGCGACACGAACGTGACGCTGAATGCCGTCACCGCCCAGGCCGGCTCCAATTCCATCAGCACGTTGCCTTACGTGAACATGGGCAGCACCGTCACTCTGACCATCGGCGACCTCGTCCGCGGCGCCTCTTCGCACGCTGGCGTCAACTTCATCGGTTACACCACGAACAACAGCTCGGGCGCGAACACCCTCGGTGGCCAGGGCCTGACCACGAACTCGAATATCTTCCTCTCGAAGGTCAACGGCGCCGCCTTCACCTCGTCCAATCTTTCCAACAACCTCATCGGCGGCTGGGCCGTCGCGGACGGTTCGACCTTCGCGACCTACAACAACACCTTCGGCGTGGTGCAGATGGGCATGACCTACGGCTCGTTCACCTCCACGGACTTCACCGGCACGGACATCACCAGCACCGTCGCCACGGGCAACTACAACTACGCGGGCAGCGGCACCACGGCCCTGACGCCGACCCTGACCACCGGCGCGAAGGCCGCGAACTCCTGGCGCATCGCGCAGTCAGGCGCCGCCACCACCGTCACGCTGGTGGCCGGCACGACGCTGTCCTTCGGCGTCGGCATCATCACCAACGCCGGACAGGCCGTCACCATCGGCGCGGTCGACAGTTCCAATACCCTGAGCGGCACGGGCACGGACCTCTACTTCTTCGCGAACCAGAACACGCTTGCGATCCAGCCTAAGATCACCGGCGCGGCCGCCGTGGTCGTCAACGGCAGCGCGACGGTCAGCCTGCGCCCTCAGTTCGCCTCCAATGATTACGCCGGCGGCACGTACGTCAACGCCGGCACCCTCAACCTCCAGGCCGCCACCGGCTTCGTGGCGATCCCGGGCGACCTCATCATCAACAACGGCGCGGTGACGCTGAGCACGACGACGGGCCAGGTGGCCGCGAGCGCGAACCTCTTCATCAACGGAGGCGGTTCCTTCACGCTGCCGAACTACGCTTCGGCCGCCACGCAGACGCTCGCCAGCCTGACGTTCACCAACGACGGCGGGACGGCCAACCCGACGTTCAGCTTCGGCACGCCGACGGCGCTCAGCACCATCGTCCTGTCCTCCGCCAACCCGATCACCGCGGTCAACGACAGCTATTCGACCACGCCGCTGCTGACCGGATCTTCCGCGGGCATCAACGGCACGCTGCAGTTCAGCAACGCCACCCCGACCATCACCGTCAACGCCGGCCTCGGCGCCACGGGGCTCATCCTTTCCGCGCTGATCTCCGACAACGCCGGCATGACCGGCGCGCTCATCAAGGCCGGAGCCGGCACGCTCGCGCTCACCAGCGCGGAGAGCACCTTCACGAAGGGCGTCAATCTCACCGCGGGTTCGCTGATGATCGGCGCGGCCAGCACCGGTACCGCCCCGACCGTCACCAAGGGCCCGCTCGGCACCGGCACGCTCACGGTCGGAGCCGGCACGACGTTGCTCGCGGACGGCACCGCCCGTTCGCTCGCCAACGCGCTTTCCGTCGGCGGCGACTTCGCCTTCGGCGGCCTGGTCGCCGGCCATAGCCTTACCTTCACCGGCGCGACCGACCTCGGCGCGACCGGCCGCACGATCACCGTCACCAACCCGCTGGTCACCGCGACCCTCGGCGGGGCGGTCACCAGCACCGCCACCGGCACGGCCCTGACCAAGGCCGGCGCCGGCGTGCTCATCCTGTCTTCCGCGGCCAACAGTTTCAACGGCGCCGGCGTCAGCGTCACCGGCGGCATCCTGAAGTACGGCGTCGCCGCCGCGATCCCGACGACCAGCGCGATCACCATCGCCGCCGGCGCGGGCCTCGACCTGAACGGCTTCGACTTCAATCCGCAGACGCAGTCCCTCACCGGCGCCGGCTTCGTCACCAACTCCGCGGCCGCGACCTCGACCCTCCTCGTGGCAGGCACCTCCGCGACCGACGTCACCACGACGGGTGACACGACCTTCGGCGTGGCTTTGGCTGACAACAACGCCCTCAACGCCGCCAGCAAGCTGGCCGTCACCAAGGGCGGCCTTGGCACGCTCACCTTCACCAACACCACGAGCGTCAACGCCGGCCCCGTGCTCGTGGTCGCCGGCACCGTGAACGGCGCCGGGACGAACACCTTCTCGCCGAACGCGACGATCCAGCTCGGCAACGCCTCGACGGCCACGGCGGCGACGCCGACCGCCACGCTCGACGTCCTGTCCTTCGACCAGACGATCGGCGGCCTCGCCACCGGCACGAACACCGCCGGGTCTTCGGCGATCGTCCGCATCGGCGCCGGCCGCACCCTCACCACGACCGCCACCAACACCCTCGGCGCGAACGTCTCGGCCACCGACGTCTCCAAGGTCTTCTTCACCGACGGCGGCACCCTCGTCGCCAACGGGGCCACGTTCCAGGTCGGCGGCGCCACGGGCGGCACCAACGCCTCGACGCTCACGGTCGACATGACCGCGCTCGCCAGCTTCACCGTCAACGCCGGCGCGGCCGGCATCTTCCGTCTCGGCGAGCTGACCAGCGGCACCAACGGCGGCACCGCGACGATGATCCTGTCGCCGGCCAACACCATCAACGCCAACCTCATCGGCCTCGGCGACATCTCCAATGGCACGGCGGTGCAGACGCTCAAGCTCGGCGCCGGCACCAATGTCCTGAACGCCAATACGATCACCATCGGCGGCGCCCCCGTCTCAGGCAACCGCGGTTCGGGCGTGCTCGTCTTCAACGGCGGCACGGGCTCGGTCAAGGTCCGCAGCCTGACGGACGCCGTCAACGGCCGCGCCAACCTGAACATGGCGTTCCTCGGCGGCGCCACCGGCTCTTCGATCACGGCCAACTTCGACGTCACCGGCCACTCGGCCGACCTCCGCTTCGACGTCATGCAGCTCGCCCAGCGCACGGGCACGGCCGCGGGCGCCGCGACGGCGACCTTCGCGTTCGATACCGGCACCTTGGACGCCAACGACCTGCTGCTGGGCTACAAGTCCACGACGGGCAATAGCTCCACCGCGACGATGACCCTCGGCGGCACGGGTGCTTCGACCTTCAATTCCGCCACCAACGCCCTGCGCATCGGCGTGAACGCCGGCACCACGTCCACCGCTACCGGCACGCTCAACATCTCGGGCGGGACGGTCACCGTCGCGGGCAATGCCGGTACGGCGATCAGGCTCGGTGACGCCTCGGCGGTCGGCGGCACGGCCGCGGGCACGTTGAACCTCACCGGCGGCACCGTCACCGTCACGGGCGACATCGTCCGCGGTGCCACGACCGGCACCAGCACGGCCGTGCTCACGCTCGATGGCGCCACGCTGGACCTCTCCGGCAACGACATCGGCGGCAACGGTTCCGCCACGGGTAACCTGACCACCACGACCTTCGCTTCCGGTACGCTCAAGAACGTCGGTCAGATCAACAACGGCGCCGGCCTTACCAAGACCGGCACGGGTACCTTGACCCTCACGGGCGCCAGCTCCTACACCGGCGTGACCACGGTCTCGGCCGGCAAGCTGGCCGTCTCCTCCTTCGGCGACGGCGTCTCGGCCAGCGCTCTCGGGCTTGCGGCCTTGGTTCCTGCCAATCTCGTCCTGGCGACGGGCACGACGCTCGGCTACGTGGGCGCCGGCGAGACTTCGGCGCGCGGCTTCACCCTGTCTTCCGGCGCGACGCTCGAGGCGGCGGGCACGGGCGCCCTGACGCTTTCCTCCGCCGCCAAGATCGCCTTCGCGAACAGCACCGCGACCCGCTCGCTCACGCTCGACGGCACCAGTGTCGCCGCCAACAGCTTCGGCGCGGACCTCTCGGTCGGCGGTACGCTCGACGCGGACAAGATCAACCAGCTCGTGAAGAACGGCGTCGGTACCTGGATCATCGCCAACGGCGCGACCTTGAAGAGCACCGCCACGCTCGACGTCAACGCGGGCCTGCTCGGTCTCGCGGCCGGCGTGATGCCGGCTTCGGGCAGCGTGGTGCTCGCCACGGGTACGACGCTTCGCTTCGAGTCCGGCAACACCGAGGACCTGTCCGGCCGGATCCACTTGGACAACGGCGCGGGCAATTCGCCCGGCACGCTCACCGCGGGCAATGCGGCGCTGCTCGGCGGCTCCATCTTCGAGTGGCAGGTCCAGGACGTGAACAACGTCGCCAAGTATGATCACTTCGACGTCACCGGCACGCTCGACCTTTCCGGCGCGAGCTCGTCGAACCGCATCGTCTTCAAGGTCGTCTCGCTCCTCGGCGCGGGCGACGGCACTACGCTCGGCAATCCGCTGAACTTCGACGCCGCGTTCGGCGCCGCTCCGGCCGATCAGCGTATCAAGACCTTCAACCTCGGCATCGTCGGCAGCGTCAACCTCGGCGCGAACGCGAACATCAACGACGTCTTCAGCTTCGACGTCAGCCAGTTCACGTACTCCGACGGCAGCGCTTCCAGCGCCGGCCTGTGGTCGATCAGCTGGGATGCCGGCAACCATCTCATCACCGTCACCGCGGTGCCCGAGCCTTCCACCTACGGCTTCGGCCTCGGCGCCCTCGCCCTGGCCGCCGCCGCGATCCGCCGCCGCCGCAAGACACAGCCCAAGGCCTGAGTTGGCGAAGCAGGGTAGGGGCTTGGGTAGGGCCGACCATCCTTGGTCGGCCGTGCGCCTTGCGTTGGGTAGGGTCGGGACCGCGTCACGACATAGTTGCCT
>RGES01000500.1 GCA_009917805.1 Verrucomicrobiota bacterium | reverse complement strand
TCGCCCGCAAGGGCGATACCGCCGGGTTGGCGGCACTGCTGAAGGACGGCCTGGCGGTCGATGCGCAGGACGCCAATGGCAACACGCTGCTGATGCTGGCATCTTATCACGGGAAGGCCGAGACGGTCGCGCTGCTGCTCAAGGCACGCGCGACGGTGGACCTCCGTAATGCGAAGGGCCAGACGCCCCTCGGCGGCGTGGCTTTCAAGGGCTATGCCGACATCGCCACCCTGCTCCTCGACGCCGGCGCCGATCCCGTGGCCGACCAAGGGGGCTCGACCCCTGCCGACTTCGCCACGCTGGCCGGTAAGACCGAGATCCTCGCGCTCCTGCAGGCGCGACGTGACAACGCCGCCAAACCGACCCGCTGGTTCAGTAAGCTGATCGGGTGGGTGCGAAAGTAAGCACGCTAGCGACGGCATCCCGAAGACTTGGCGTCGACTTTCGCCATGTCCGGACTCTTATCCCTGGCATCGATGGTATTAAAACTCCGACGGCCACCCCAACCGAAGAGCTTCTCGAAAAACGGCAACAGACGACTGTCCTTCACCTGTAGCTGAAAAAAGTCCTCATGTTCGCGTTCCTTGACGGCCATTTCATAGAGGATGGCATCGTGCTTGGTGATCCCGAGGGCATTGAAATAGTCTTTCATCACGATATACTCGCAGACGTTGCCGCTCTCGAGTCGGCCGGCAAAGTAGAGGGGCATGAACCAGCCGATGACATGGCAAGCCGCCGAGATAATCCGCCCGATGATATGGTATTTGCATTCATACCAGCGGGATACCGGCACACCGTACTCCTGCATCAACGCTAGGACCTCGCGACGATGATTCCACTCGTCCTCCTCGATCTGCTTGACTGCCCGGCGCACCTCGGGGTCACGCAACGAACGCGCGTGTCCGATATAGGCAAAGGCCGCGGCTTTCTCCCCCGAGTAAGCCTGCCGTAAGAGATCCGCCAGTTCTGGCTGAAGCTTCATGGCCCTCAGCCTAGCTGCCCGGTCAGATAACCACAAACCTTGGCTGTCGTTTTTGGAATCGAGCATCTTTGCTTCAAAGTCCCATTAGCGCTCGGATT
>RGES01000499.1 GCA_009917805.1 Verrucomicrobiota bacterium | reverse complement strand
GCTTGCGGTCGCGGTGCTGCAACGCATGGCCGGCGAGGCGGGCCGCGCGGGCGACGTCGAAGAGCCGCTTGCCCGAATAGGTCTCCGGCGAGAGCTTGATCGCCGGTTCGAACGCGGAATAGAAGTCGGTCACCGCGAGCGAACTCTCGTCGACGTCGACCTGCGGGACCTCGCCGCGCAGGAGCACGATGCGGGCGGCCTGCGCGCCGGTCACGCCGCGCACCAGGAGGATCCGTCCGAACTTCTTTTCCAGGCTCCGCACCCGCCGCCAAGCCCACCATGGCAGTCCCAAGGCGAAGACGCCGGCCAGGCAGAAAAGCATGAGGAGCTTGAATTCCGGGTTCATGGCTGGGCCCTGACCCTGACGATTTGGAGGTTTCCATCAAGGTCTACCTAGCAGTTCCCGCATAAGGGGGATAAGCGGGCGTGGATTCTTACCCGGTCGGCGGGGCTTCGTTGACCCGCCCGCAGGCCTCGGATTAAGTGGCCCCACGATGAATCCCGATCTCGTCCGAAACTACCTGACCGGCCTGCAGGACCGCCTCTGCGCGACCCTCGAGGAAGTGGATGGCAAAGCCCGCTTCATCACCGACGAGTGGCAGCGTGCCGAAGGCGGCGGCGGTCGTACCCGCGTGATCGCGGGCGGCGCGGTGATCGAGAAGGGCGGGGTGGCTTTCTCCGACGTCCGCGGCCATGCGTTGCCTCCTTCCGCCACGCTCGCCCGTCCGGACCTGGCCGGCAAAGGTTTCCGCGCGATGGGCGTCTCGGTGGTCCAGCATCCGCTCAATCCCTATTGCCCGACGTCGCACATGAACGTGCGCTTCTTCTGCACCGACGGGCCTAATCCGGTCTGGTGGTTCGGCGGCGGCTTCGACCTGACGCCTTACTACGGCTTCGACGAGGACGCGGTCTCCTGGCACCGCGCTTCCGAGCAGGCCACGGGCGCCCATTACCCGAAGTTCAAGGCCTGGTGCGACGACTACTTCCTGCTGAAGCATCGCCAGGAACAGCGCGGCGTCGGCGGCGTGTTCTTCGACGACTTCACCGAAGGCGGCTTCGAGTCCGCCTTCGCGATGATGCA
>RGES01000498.1 GCA_009917805.1 Verrucomicrobiota bacterium | reverse complement strand
GCGGCGGTCACGGGCGTCACGGAGAGACGGTTGCCGGGACGCAGGATGAGCATGTCCTTGAGCGCCGCGCAGTCGCGGAGGTCGGGCAGGCTGACCAGGCGCTTGAAGCCTTGGTGGAAGGCGACCTCGATGCAGCTCCAGCGCGGATTATCCTTGGTCGACTTCGCGTCGTAGTAATCGGACTTCGGTTCGAACTGCGTGGGATCGTCGAACGCCTCTTTCGAGACCTTGGCGACGCCGACGATGCCGGGTTCGTCGCAGTTCGAGTGGTAGAAGAGCACCAGGTCGCCGACCTTGGCCGAGCGCATGAAGTTGCGCGCCTGATAGTTCCGGACCCCGGTCCACGGTTCCTTGCCCTTGCGCTCGAGCTCCTGGAAGGAGAACTCGTCGGGTTCGGACTTCATCAGCCAGTGGTGCATGCGGCCACCGTGCAGGGGAGGGCGCTTTTTTCAAGGCAGGGCTGTGGTCTTGCCCTTTCTTCTCCGGGTAGCCTAATCACCGCGTGCGTCTGCTGGACTCCCATTGTCACCCGGAATACGCCCTCAAGGCGGGCCGCCTCGCCGCTTGGGTGGCCGAGTGCCGCGCCGCCGGCGTGGAAGGCGTGGTCGCCATCGGGACCGACCTCAAGGATTGGTCCGACTATCGCGAACTCGCCGCCACGCAGCCGGACTTCTTCCGGCACACGGTGGGCCTGCATCCGTGCCACGTCGAGGAGGGTTGGGAGGAGACCGTCGCCGCCATCTCTCCTTATTTCGCCGACCGCACCACACCGGCCGCCCTCGGCGAGATCGGCTTGGACTATTTCCGCCTGCCTGCCGACGTCGCCGAAGCCGAGCGCATCAAGGCCTGGCAGCAGGAGGCCTTCCGTCGCCAGCTCTCGCTGGCCTATCAGTTCGGCTGCCCCGTCGTCATCCATTCGCGCCATGCGTTCGACGACTGCGTGCGGATGATCGACGCCAGCGGCGTCGATTGGCGCCAGGTCGTCTTCCATTGCTTCGTCGAAGGTCCGGAGCAGGTCCGTCAGCTCAATCAGCGCGGCGGCCGCGCGTCGTTCACCGGCATCATCACCTACGCCAAGTCC
>RGES01000497.1 GCA_009917805.1 Verrucomicrobiota bacterium | reverse complement strand
TCCCGGACGATGTCCGGCGAGGCCGATCCGGAGCTCCGCGCGATGGCCGCCGAGGAGATCGCCCGCCTGGAGCCGGCCGTCGAGGCGGCCCGGGAACAGCTGATCCGGGCCATCATCCCCCCGAATCCGGACGATTCTCGTAATGCTCTTGTAGAAATCCGCGCCGGCACGGGCGGCGAGGAGGCCTCCCTCTTCGCCGGCGAGCTCCTCCGCGCCTACACCCGCTTCGCCGAGAAGAAGGGCTGGAAGCACGAGCTGATGTCCCTCTCCCACTCCGATCTGGGCGGGGTCCGCGACGCGGTCCTGCTCGTCGAAGGCGAAGGCGCCACCGCCCTCCTCCGCCACGAGGCCGGCGTCCACCGCGTCCAGCGCGTGCCCGCCACGGAGGCCTCCGGCCGCGTCCACACCTCGGCCGCCACGGTCGCGGTGCTCCCCGAGGCCGAGGAAGCCGAGGTCGTGCTGAAGCCCGAGGACCTCGACATGTCCGTCGCCCGCGCGAGCGGCGCCGGCGGCCAGCACGTCAACAAGACGGAGTCCGCGGTGCAGATCATCCACAAGCCGACGGGGCTGATGGTCTACTGCGCCGACGAACGCTCGCAGCTGCGCAACCGCCAGAAGGCCCTCCGCGTCCTGCGCTCCCGCCTCCTCGACATGACGCGCGCCAAGGAACGCGAGGCCCGCGCCGACGCCCGCAAGACGCAGGTGGGTTCGGGCGACCGCTCCGAACGCATCCGTACCTACAACTTCCCGCAGAACCGCATCACCGACCACCGCATCGACCTCACGGTCCACGGGATCGAGCAGGTGCTCGAAGGGAACCTCGACCAGCTCGTGGACGCGCTCTTCGAAGCCGACCTGCGCGAACGGGCCGAAGCGATCACTCGGCCGACAGCCTGAGCGACGCGCCGTCGGCGCGGACCCGGAAGTCGCCGGTGTCGGCCTTGCCGTCGTCCAGCCAGCCGTCGACGACGCCGAAGGCGCGTTCGTACGACCGTCCGGCTTCCGCCGGCGTGAAGAGGACCGCCGGCCCGCCGGTGGCGGACTTGGGCTCGAAGACCCACTTGCCAGGAACCTGGCACTG
>RGES01000496.1 GCA_009917805.1 Verrucomicrobiota bacterium | reverse complement strand
TCGAAGTCCGGGCCGACGACGAGGCGCAGCACGCCTTCCTGTCCGCCGAGGAGCCGGAGCGCCGCGTGCCAGGCCGCGAGGTCGCCGGCGGCGAGCGGACCGGAAGCAAGGCCGGCCCGCGACATTCCCGCGCGCAGGCGCATGAGATGATCTTCCAAGCACTCGGTGGCACCAGAGCGCAGGGCGATCGTCTCGAAGAAGGCGGCGCCGGCGGGGAAGCTACCCGGGGAGGCGTCGCCCTCGGCGAGGACGCCGTTGCGGCAGACGCGGCTCATGGGAGCGCCGCACGCGCGGCGGCGAGCAAAGGAGCCTGGGCCTTGCGCAGGCTCTCGGCGTGTTCGCGGGCGGGCACCGAGTCGGCAACGATGCCGGCGCCGGCCTGGACGAACGTGCGCCCTTCGGCGGACCAGAGGGAGCGGATGACGATGTTGAGGCAGAGGTCGCCCGAGGCGCCGATCCAGCCGAGCGAACCCGTGTAGTAACCGCGGGCGACCGGCTCGAGTTCGGCGATGACCTGCATCGTACGGACCTTCGGGGCTCCCGTGATCGTGCCGCCGGGAAACAGCGCGCGGATGACGTCGGCCGGACCGGCCGAAGCCTGCAGCCGGCCTTCGACCTGCGAGACCAGGTGCATCACGTGGGAGTAGCGTTCGACCGCCATGAATTCCGGCACGTGGACCGTACCCGGGCGCGAGACGCGGCCGACGTCGTTGCGGAGCAGGTCGACCAGCATCAGGTGTTCCGCCTTCTCCTTCGTGTCGCCGGAAAGTTCCTGCGCCCAAGCGAGGTCGGCGGCTTCGTCGGCGCCGCGCGGGCGGGTGCCGGCGATCGGCCGGGACGCGATGCGCCCCGCGGAGACTTCGACCAGCAGTTCGGGCGAGCCGCAGACGAGCGTCGCGCCCGGCAGGCGTACCAGCCCCATGTAAGGAGAAGGATTGGCCGAGCGGAGCGCTTCGTAGGCGCGGAGCGAATCGACGGGCGCGACTTCGAGGCGCGTGGAGAGATTGACCTGATACGTGTCGCCGGCGGCGATGTATTCCTGACAACGGCGCACCGCGCGGACGAACGCCGGCTCGTCGAGGGATTGCGCGCGCGGG
>RGES01000495.1 GCA_009917805.1 Verrucomicrobiota bacterium | reverse complement strand
AGCAAGCGCTGGCGGGAAGGCGCGATGCGGGCGCGGACAGTTTCGAGCCGGGTCATGAAGCGGAAGGTAAGGGAGCGGGGAGGAAGGCAAGCGGGAGGAGGACTAAAATAAATGAGAGGGCTGCGTGGAGGTCTGAATGGAGGACTGAATAGAGGACTGCGTGGATCAGTCTGGTCGGGATTTCCGGTACCGAATAAGGTCTCCAAGCAGACGCCCGACTCTGGCGCAGCCTTCGGAAACGATTAAGACATCCGATTCCTTCAAGAAGCCCGCCTTGATGCAGATGGTCAGCTGTGTCTCGAGTTCCGCCAGAGAACCTCTGGCGATATAAAGGAATTTCAGCGCATCCTTATTGGTGCCCTTTGAGTTACCTTCGGCGATATTCGAGGGCACCGAAACCGCCGCGCGCCTCAACTGATGGATGATGTCGGCATCAAGCCGCGTGCCGTTGGCCCGGCACATCAAATAGACCGCGACCGCAAGATCACAGGCCTCCGACCAAGCCGACAACCTACGGCAATCCGGCCCCAAAGGTTCCTCCTCCATCCGCACATTGAACCACCCATACCCGCACCAACGAGTCGCCAATCACCTCAGTCCTGCCTGAGGCAATTACCTGCTTTTCAATTCAGCCCTCCATTCAGTCCTCAACGCAGCCCTCAACCCAGACCTCGCGTCTTGATCTGCCTCAACGCCTCGTAGGTCGCGATGCCACAGGCCGTCGAGAGGTTGAGCGAACGGGTCTTGTCGTTGAAGTGCGGGATCTTGACCTCGCGGTCCGCGCCGAACCAGGCATGGATTTCTTCGGGCGTGCCGGAGCCTTCGTTCCCGAAGACCAGCCCGTCCCCTTCCTGGAACTGCGCGTCCCAGAGGCCACGCGTCGTCTTCGTCGTGAAGAGCCAGAGACGTTCCGGTCGGCCGGGCGAAGCGAGGAAGGCCTCCCAATTGTCATGGTGGCGCACGTCGAGCTCATGCCAGTAGTCCATGCCCGCGCGGCGGAGCTTCGCGTCGTCGATCTTGAAACCCAGCGGGTGGACGAGGTGCAGCACGCAACCCGTCACGGCGCACATGCGGCCGACGTTGCCGGTGTTCGGCGGGATCTCCGG
>RGES01000494.1 GCA_009917805.1 Verrucomicrobiota bacterium | reverse complement strand
AACTACGGCCTCTACTTCAACTACTGGGACCGCTGGATGGGCACCAACCACCCCGACTACGAGAAACGCTTCCGGGAAGTGACGTCGCGATAAGGCCTACTTGGAACGCCCGTACAGGTGATCCAATGCGCCGGGCAGTTCCGGATAGGTGAAGCGGAAGCCCTCGGCGAGGAGCCTTGAAGGAACGCCGCGACGGCCGGTCAGGGCCAGCACGGGTTCGGTCCGGAAAAGCCAGCAGCCTAGAGGCATCAGCCATGCCGGGGTCGGCGGGCACCACGGACGCCGCAGCACGCGGCGCAGTTCGCTCATGAGGGTGGCGTTGGGCACGGCGTGCGGCGTGGCGACGTTATAGACACCCTGCATCGAAGCATCGTCGATCGCACGGAGGAACACCCGGATCATGTCCTCCTCGTGGATCCAGCTGATGTACTGGCGGCCGGAGCCGACCGTCCCGCCAAGGAAGCACTTCGTCAGCACTTCGAGAAAACGCAGGGCGCCGGCGCTGCGGCCCAGGACGAAACTGATGCGCAGCCACGTCCGGCGGACTCCCGGCGTGGGACTTTCCTCGAAGGCCTTTTCCCAGCGCAGACAGGTATCGACCGGGATGCCTTCGCCAGGCGGCGCGTCTTCGTCGCAAAGCCGATCACCGGCGTCGCCGTAGATGGCCATCGAGCCCGTCTGCACCCAAGCCTGCGGCGGCCGGGCGCAACGACGGATGGCTTCGGCGACCACCTTGACCGAATCGACGCGCGAGGCGTTGATCTCGGCGAGCGCTTCCGGCGTATAACGGCAATTCACGTTCTTGCCCGCGAAGTTCACCACCGCATGGGCGCCCTCGAAGGTCTCGGCCCAAGGGCCAAGCGTACGGCCATCCCAGAAGACCTCCCGATAGCCCTGACGAGCGGCATAGGGATGGCGGGTCAGCACGATGACCTCGTCGCCGGAGGCGACCAGTCTTTCGGCCAGCGCTCGGCCGAGGAAACCCGAACCACCGGCCAAGATGATGCGACGCTGGGACATGGACTAGATATTTTCGGGCGGCTGAACGCTGTCGACCCTTCTTCGGGCTTCTCAAACCCTGCCCCGACCTCAGTCTAGCTCCCCGGATGA
>RGES01000493.1 GCA_009917805.1 Verrucomicrobiota bacterium | reverse complement strand
TCCAAGGTTAAGCCGAAATCGCCTTTGGGCTTACTTCTTGGGCTTCTTCGACTTGTCTTTGCCCGGCTTGCCCGTGTCGGCCAGGACCTTCGGGTCTGGCTCCGATTTTTCCCTCGGTCCGGCCGTGGCCACGCCCCCGCAGACGGCGATGACGAACTGGGCCTCGGTCTTGTCGGCGTAGGTGACCAGGCCCGTCTCGAACTCGACCAGCCATGCGCGGCCCGGACGATTGCTTTGGGTCGTGGAAGACCAATAGTTCGCGACCTTCGCTTCCGGGAAGAATTTCCGATCCAGGGAGGGGCGGATCTTCGCGTCATCGCTCAGCGAGCGGAGCTCCTTGATGTTAGGCAGGCGCCATGGGCCGTGTCCGGAAGGCTTGAGCGCATCGCAATACTTCAAGGCTTCCTCCCAGGTGAGCGCCTTGGCTGGCCCGAGCTTCTGCCAAGTCAGGCCGGTGCGGCGATCTGTCACGGTGCCGTCGGGGTTGTCGACGAGCGACGGGCCGGTGCCTGTGACGGAAGTCCCGGCGACGCAGCGGACATGGACGGGGCGTTCGCCGCCGGCGCTCACCGTCTCGGTCTTGGCATGGGCGCCGATGCCGCCGCCGCTGTTGACGAGCCAGACCTTGGCAGCGTCGTCCGCCCGCGTCGAGTTCGTCCACCAATAGCGCGCTTCGGAGCGGGTGAAGACGGAGGTATCCATCGCAGGGCCGTGCATGCCTTGGTTGGTCAGGGCGAAGAGCTCCATGCTGGTGGGCAGGCGCCAGTCCTGTCGTCCGGCCAGCCGTAGCGATTTCGCGTAGTTCTGGGCTTTTTCCCAGGTCATCTCGCCCCCGTCGGCCTTCTGCCAGAGCAGGCCGGTCAGCACGTCCGTCACCGTGCCGTCGCCGTTGTCCTTGAAGCTCGGAGCGGAGCCGGCGTAGTCGCCGTCTTCGCCGAAGGTCTTCGTGTAGCGCAGCGTGATGCCGGTGTCGGCAAGTCTGCTGGGCGTGTTCTGGGCGCAGGTCGAGGAGGAGGCTAACGCAAGCAGGCCGAGGAAGGGCGCGAGGTGTCGCATGGGCTCGATGATGAAACCCCGCTTAGGCCTCGAAGTTGGCTTACTGCTTGGCCG
>RGES01000492.1 GCA_009917805.1 Verrucomicrobiota bacterium | reverse complement strand
CAGCACTCGACCTCGTCGGCGGACAGCGACGACGCGACCACCAGGCGCCACTTCGGCTTCGTGGGCGGGTGGCGCAGGGTCATGCCGGCCTGTTCGGGCAGACGGTTGGCCTTGCGGGAATTGCAGCGCACGCAGGCCGTCACGATGTTCTCCCAGTTGGTCTTGCCGCCGATGTCACGGGGCACGACGTGGTCGAGGTTGAGCTCCTCGTCGCGGAACTGGCGCCCGCAGTACTGGCAGGTGTTGGCGTCGCGCAGGTAGACGTTGCGGCGGGAGAAGCGGATCTCGCGGCGCGGCACGCGGTCGTATTCGCCGAGCAGCAGGACGCGGGGGACGCGCAGCACGATGCACGTCGTGCGGACGGACTGGCCGGCGGGCGGCGGCGTCTCCAACGAGAACCGCATCCACTCCTCGGCGCTCATCACGCGATGGCCGGCCGGGTCGGCGTGGATCGCCGAGGCGCGGCCGCGGAAGAGCAGGCTCATCGCGCGCAGGACGCCGACGATGTTAACCGGCTGCCAGAGACGGTTAAGGACGAGGACGCGTTGTTCGAGGCGCGGAGGCACTGGGACGAGGGATAAGCCCGGGCGGGCGGACGGTCAACCCCCTCGGTTCAACGGCCCTTCTTCGACTGGGGCGCGGGCGCCTTCGGGGCGGCCGGAGCGGAGGCCGAGGCCTTGGGCGCGGGCGGGGTCGTGAAGGTGTCCGGCAGGGCGACGAACATCGCCCCCGTGACGTGGGCGGGGATCGGGAACGGGATGCCGTCGATCTGGACGCGCAGGTGCTCGACCGCCGAGGAGCGCAGTTCGCTCGGGCCCTTCACGTTGATCACCACCGGCTTGTCGCGCGGAGAAAGGACGCCCAGCCCCGGGACCTCTCCCGTGTTCTGCTCGATGACCTGGTAACGGACGCCCGACTTGACGGACGTGAGCGTGATCTGGTGGGGTCGGCTCGCCGGCGGGGCCGGGACCGCAACCACCGCGACAGGCTTAGGCTGCGTCCGCTTCGCCGCGGACGAGCTTAGATAAAAAACGCGATCAGGATCGCGATGACCGCGATGCCGATGACGCCGTAGATGAGCGTGTCGCGGCTCACCGTGATCGGGCTGCC
>RGES01000491.1 GCA_009917805.1 Verrucomicrobiota bacterium | reverse complement strand
GGCGGTGCGGGTCCGAAGGGACGAACGGGTGCTGGCTGAAACGGCGGCGGAGCTTCGGGGTCTGGCCGGTCGGGACGCCGAGGGTGAAGCCGACGACGCGCGGGCGGACCGCCACCGGGGCGCCGAAGAACGTGCTGTTGCGACGGCGTTCGGCCGCGAGGCGGTCGAGGTCGATCTGCGAGACGATCAGGGCGAGGTCGAAGCGGAAGCGCTCCGATTCGCCGAGGACGACGCCGTTCTCGGCGATGAGGCCGTGGCCGCTGTAGACGATGTCGGTGCTCGATTCGCCGGCGCCGGCGGCGGCGTAGACGTAGGCGGCGAGGCAGCGGGCCGACTGGGATTTGACCAGGTCACGGCGGTAGGCGGCCTTGGTGAGCAGTTCGTCGCTGGCGGAAAGGTTGCAGAGCAGGGTGGCGCCGGCGAGGGCCTGGGCGCCGCTGGGGGGTTCGACGGCCCAGAGGTCTTCGCAGATCTCGATGCCGAGCATGCAGTCCGGCATGTCGGTCGCCTGGAAGAGCAGGTCGGTGCCGAAGGGGACCTTCTGGCCGAGGAGTTCGACTTCGGCGACCGGGGCGACCCGGGCGGAGGCGAACCAGCGCTGCTCGTAGAATTCCCCGGTGTTGGGGAGGTGGGTCTTGGGGACGACGCCGAGGATCTTGCCGCGGGAGACCGCGACGGCCACGTTGAACAGGCGTCCGTTGACCTCCAGAGGCGTGCCGACGAGGGCGGTGAGGCCAAGCTTGGCCGTGGCCTCGCAAACCTGTCCAAGGGCCTTTACGGCGCCATTAAGCAGGGCCCGCTGGCCGAACAGGTCGCCGCAGCTGTAGCCTGTCAGGCAGAGCTCCGGGAGGACGACGATTTCCACCCCTTCTTGGGCGGCCTTTTCCAAGGCCTGGATGATCAGGGTGGCGTTGGCCGCAGGGTCCCCCAGGCGGAGGGCCGGCGAGGCGGCCGCCACGGTCACAAAACCGTTCTGGTGGATGCGGTTGGACATCAAAGGACTGTTACCGCTCATGTTCACCGTTGACCGAAGGGGAGGCAACCCGAAAGGTCTGCCCAACCCTGTTAAAGGGGGTCATATGTCCGCCCAGCCGCTCAAAGAAGTCCGTA
>RGES01000050.1 GCA_009917805.1 Verrucomicrobiota bacterium | reverse complement strand
CTGCTGCAGATCCGCCCCTCGCTCTAAGCCGCATGTCGCAACGTCAGCTCCGGGTCGCCGAACTGGTCCAGCGCGAGGTCTCCTCGACGTTGCGCCAGAACTGGCCCACGGAAGCCGCGCTGATCACGATCACCGTCGCGAGCGTCTCCCCCGACCTCCGCCAGTGCCGCGTGGGCTACGCCGTCTCGGGCGACGACGCCGAGCGCAAGAAGGCCCGCGCGTTCCTCAAGCGCGTGCGCACCGAACTCCGCTCCACCATCGGCGGCATCCTGCAGATGAAGCACACGCCGGACATCCTCTTCACCGAGGATGACATCACCGGAGGCGTCGCGCGCGTGCAGGCCCTGCTGGACGAGATGGCCCGCAAGGATCGCGCGGCCAATCCGCCCAAGGCCGACTAAGCGGTCGGCGGGACGATCTCGGGGAAATCCTTCAGCGCTTCGCGGACCACCGCGGCGCGCCGGCGATCGCGTCCGTCGCTGTCGAGCTCCTGGCCGGCGCGCGCCTGGACGTGGGCCGGCTGGCCTTCGATCATCAGGCGATCCACGAGGTGGCGGCGTTCTTCCGGCAGGCAGCCCATGTCGCAGGCCAGGCGGAGGTGCGACAGCATGTTCATCGCCTCGGAGCTCGTCAGCAGGCGCGCGGAGCGCAGCACGCCGAGCGAACGGGCGAGGCGGTCGACGAACTTCTCGCCTTCTTCCTGCGCGAGCCTGCGACGGGCGTTCCATTCCTGCTCGACCACGTTCTTGATCCAGCCGCCGAGGTGCTTGAGGATCGCCTCTTCGGAGAGGCCGAGGGTCTGCTGGTTGGAGATCTGGAAGACATTGCCGGCGGCCTCGGTGCCTTCGCCGAGCCAGCCGCGGACGGCGAGGCCGTCCTGGTTGAGCGCGCGGGAGACCTTGTCCATATGGCCGGCGAGGCAGAGGCCCGGCAGGTGCACCATCGCGGAGGCGCGCAGGCCCGTGCCGACGTTGGTGGGACAGGCCGTGAGGTAGCCGAGGCGGTCCGAGAAGGCCAGCTTCAGCGAGCCGCCGAGGGCGTCGTCGAGCTGCTCGGCGATGTGCCAGGTGCCGCGGAGATGCCAGCCCGCCTTGACGACCTGGATGCGCAGATGGTCCTCCTCGTTGACCATCACCGAGCAGGTCTGGTCGCGGCTGATGACGGCCGCGCCGCTCTTGCCGGCGGCGAGCTCCTTCGAGACCAGGTGGCGTTCGACGAGCACCGCGCGGTCGCGGTCGCCGAGTTCGCCCATGCGCAGCACGTGGCCGCGGCGGAACTTCGGGAGCGCGTCGAGGGCTTCGACGCAGCGGTCGGAGATCTCCTTGCGCTGCGGCACCTTGGCCCAACCCGGGAAAGGCATGCCATCCAGGTTGCGGGCGAGGCGGATGCGCGTGCTGAGCACGACCGCCTGCTGCGCGCCGAGGAGGTGCGTCAGTTCGTTTTCGGCGGCCAGGATGTCTTCGACGGACGACATGATCAGAGGGTCGCGAGCTGTTTCTCGAGTTCGGCGATCTCGTCGCGCAGGCGCGCGGCGGCTTCGTAGTCTTCGCCGGCGATGGCCTTCTCCATCTCGCGCCGGGCGGCGTCGAGACGGCGGCGGAGCTGGCCCGTCGGCAGGGTGCCGGCCGGCGCGCGCCCGACATGGGCGGCCTCATGCTGGACCTTGAGGAGCAGGCCGCCGAGGGCGTCGCCGAACGTCTCCCAGCAGGAGGGGCAGCCGAGACGGCCGCGCTTGCGGAAATCGATGTCCGTGAAGCCGCACTTCGGGCAGGTGAGCGTCGGAGCCGGGGAAGCGGTCGTCAGGGCGTCGGCGAGCTGGAAGACGGCCGGATCGGTCGCCCCGCCCTTCTGGGCGCAGGCCTCGCAGAGATGCACCTTGGTGACCTTGCCATGGACGACCTGGGAGAGGTGGACCGTGGCGGCCTCCTCGCAGAGCGAACACTTGATCGGCTGGGACATCTGCCCTTCAGAGAATGGCAAGGGGGCCAATTGGCAAGGGCAAGCGGGGAGCGGGGTTTGACTTCATGGCCTGCGGACGCTTGATGGAAGGACGTCAGATGTCCTCCAAGCCCCGCATCGTCATCACCGGCCTCGGCCTCACCGCCCCCAATGGCAACTCGCTGGGCGAGTTCCGGGCCAACCTGCTCGCCGGCAAGGCGCGCATCGCCGTCATCGACGTCCGGCACATGGGTCCGCAGCCGGCCGGCGTCTGCGACTTCGACGCCACCAAGTGGCAGAAGCGGAAGGAAATCCGCAACGGCACCCGCGTCGGCTCCATCTCCATCTTCTGCGCCCGCGAGGCGCTCGGCGACGCCGGCCTCGACTGGGACAAGGTCGACAAGTCCCGCGTCGGGGTCTACCTCGGCATCACCGAGCACGGCAACGTCGAGACCGAGAACGAGATCCATAACATCTCGCAGTTCGGCAACGACACCAAGTACTGGACCCACCATCACAACCCCCGCACCGTGGCGAACAACCCGGCCGGCGAGGTCACGATGAACATGGGCATCACCGGCCCCCATTACACCATCGGCGCCGCCTGCGCCGCGGGCAACGCCGGGCTCATCCAGGCCGCCCAGATGCTGCAGCTCGGCGAAGTCGACATCGCCTTCGCCGGCGGCGTCTCCGAGTCCATCCACACCTTCGGCATCTTCGCCGGCTTCAAGAACCAGGGCGCGCTCGGCGCCCACGAGGACCCGACCAAGGCCTCGCGCCCGTTCGACAAGAACCGCAACGGCATCGTCATCTCCGAAGGCGGGGCCATCTACGTCCTCGAACGACTTGACGACGCCCTCGCCCGCGGCGCCCGGATCATCGCCGAGATCGCCGGCTGGTGCATCAACTCCGACGCCACCGACGCCGTCCTGCCCAATCCCGAGCGCCAGACCGAGTGCGTCCGCATGGCCCTCCAGCGGGCCGGCATGAAGCCGCAGGACATCCACATCGTCTCCACCCACGCCACCGCCACGGCCTTGGGAGACATCCAGGAGTGCACCGCCCTGCGGACGGTCTTCACCGACTGCCCGGACACCAGGATCAACAATACCAAGAGCTTCATCGGCCACTGCATGGGAGCGGCCGGCGCCCTCGAATTGGCGGGCAATCTGCCCTCTTTTGAGGACAATTGGGTGCACCCGACCATCAATATCGACGAATTGGACCCCGAATGCGCCATGCCGGGCCTCGTCATCAACCAGCCCGTCAAGGTCGCCAAGGTGAACGCCATCCTGAACAACTCCTTCGGCATGCTGGGCATCAATTCCGCCCTCATCGTCAAGAAATATGGGGTTGCCTGACAGGGTTTGGCCGTTTGAAACAAACCCCTGAAAACATGACTAAGGACGACATCAAACAGGTGGTTCTCGACATCATCGCCGACATCGCGCCGGACGAGGATCTGACCGCCGTGAAGCCGGAGGTCCGCCTTCGCGACCAGCTCTCCCTGGATTCCATGGATTTCCTGGATATCGTCATGGAACTCCGCAAGAAGCACGGCATCGAAGTCCCCGAAGCCGACTACGTCCAGCTGGCCTCCCTCGACTCCTGCGCCAACTACCTGCTTCCGAAGTTCCAGGCCAAGGGCAAGTAAGGGCTAACCCCCATCCCCTCCGAAAGACCGCCCAAGTGGCGGTCTTTTGCTTTGGGTCGAACGCAACCCTCCGCCGCCCGCGGTGTTCTTGATTTGCCGACCCACCGCCCCCAGCCCACGCTTCTCACCGTGCACCCCGTCCGTCGCTTCCTCCTCGCCGCCCTTGCCCTGACCACCCTCCCGGCCTTCGCCGAGACCGTCCAGCTGCGCCGCGCCGGCAACGCCACCATCATCACCTTCGAATACATCACCCAGGACGACACCGCCATCATGGTGAAGCGCCTGGATTCGGATGCGGTGCTCAACTACAAGTGGGAAGACCTCGACCTCGACTGGATCAAGAAGAACAACCCGAAGGTCTGGGCCGAACGCGAACAGCTGCTGGCCGACGCCAAGGCCGAGAAGAAGATGACCAAGAAGGAGGCTGAGGCCGACCCTTTCGCGCAGGAAGCGACCGCCACCGACACGAAGTCGTTCCTGGGCATCCTCACGATCTCCCTGCAGGACGGACTCAAGGGCATGAACCTGACGCAGAACAGGATCGAAGCCGTCTGCGCCGAGTTCCAGCTCGAAGAATCCCAGTTCTGGGCCGGCTACGACGACCTCAAGCGCGCCAGCAAGATCGGCGCGAAGAACGAGCCGCTGCCGAAAGCCGAACCGGTCGCCGAGGAGCCCAAGGAAAAAGCCGGCAAGCCGCTGACCCCCAAGGCCAAGGCCGCCGCCGCCAAGTCCAAGGCTCGCTCCGCGGAAAACCAGGCCGCCGAAGCCGCCGCCAAGAAGGAATTCGAAGCCGACGCCCGTCCGTTCAACACGTTCGGCTACCTCCGCATGCTCAGCGAAGGCGGCCCCAAGGGCAAGCCGATCTGGATGATGCTCCGCCGCTCCACGGCCGACCGCGAGGCGATGAAGAAGCTCTTCGACAAGTACGCCAAGATGGCCGGCGACCTCGCCGACAAGCCGGAGGCCAAGGCCTCCAAGGGCGAGCTCATGGTCCTCAAGAAGGCCCTCGAGAACTGCGCCGAGGCGGTCAGCAAGGTCACCCGCGAGAACACCGCCGTCGAAGCCCGCCTGCAGTCGGATTGCCGCACGTTGCTGACCTTGGTGCTGCGCTGAACCTCGGCCCGATCGCCTTCAAAGAGTCCGGCCGCCTTCCCGAGGGAAGACGGCCGGTTTTGAATGGTGGAGCCTATCGGGCTTGAACCGACGACCTCTTGCATGCCATGCAAGCGCTCTACCAACTGAGCTAAGGCCCCGTTAAATGGGAAGTTAAACAAAGGTGACCGCGCGGGCACGGTCAACGCTTTTTTCCCACCCTTCCTAGTCTCTGGTTGCCAATGGGCGGTGGCTGCTTTGCCTTCCCCTCGTGGAAGAGTCCGAAAACCAGCCAGAACCCGCCGAACAGGGCGCCGAAGCCCAAGCCAGCACCCAGGGCGGCCGTGGCCAAGGCGGCATCCGCGTCGAAAAAGAATTCATCGAATCCCTGCCCGTCGGCGAGTGGACCGGCCCGATCGAACTGATCGAATCCGAGAAGGACGCCGAAAAGGCCATCGCCTCCCTCGCCCGCGACCGCGTCCTGGGCTTCGACACCGAGACCAAGCCGTCCCATACCCGCGGCGAATACAACCTGCCCTCGATCCTGCAGTTGGCCGGCGAACACCATATCTTCGTCTTCCGCCTCGATCACTGCGGCGGCATCCCCCTCGCCTTCCCGGTCCTCTGCAACGAACGCCAGGCCAAGGTCGGCGTCGCCGTCCGCGACGACGTCAAGAACCTGCGTGCCCGCGCGCCGTTCGACGACCGCGCCTTCATCGACATCGCCGACCACACGAAGAAGACAGGGCTGGTGAACACCGGCCTGCAGGCGCTCGCCGCCCATTTCCTGCGCCTGCAGATGAAGAAGTCGAAGAAGGTCCAGACCTCGAACTGGGCGAAGCCGCTCGACGAACGCCAGATCCAATACGCCGCCAACGACGCCTGGTTCAGCCGCGAGCTGTTCCTGAAGCTCGAGCAGGACGGCCTGATCCCGCGGTTCGAATGAACCCGGACGCCACCCGCGCAGCCGAGGCGTTGGGACTGAGCGCCACCCGCCGGCATATCTTCCTCTGCGTGAAGTCGACGGAGCAGGCCTGCTGCGGCGGGGAACTCGCGGCGAAATCCTGGGAGCACCTGAAGACGCGCCTGAAGCAGCTGGGGCTCTCGGAGAAGGGCGGCATCCAGCGCACGAAGGCGGACTGCCTCCGCGTCTGCGTCGCAGGGCCCGTCGCCGTGGTCTATCCCGAAGGCGTCTGGTATGGCCATTGCACGCCGGAAAACCTCGACCGCATCATCGCCGAGCACCTCGTCGGCGGCAAGGTCGTGGCGGACCTCCGCATCGCCGGGCCTACTTCGGCTTAGCGTCTTTTTTCTTCGGGATCTCGACCTTCTGGGCCAGCGCCCGGAGCTTCGGATAAAGTTCGGGGTACGGCACGTCCTGGACGGCTGAACCCGACTTCACAACCATCGACGCCGCCACCCCGGCGGATTCGCCGAGGATCATCCACACGGGCTCCATCCGGATCGACGTCATGGCGATATGGCTGGCGGACACGCAGACGGGCA
This sequence comes from Verrucomicrobiota bacterium, assembly GCA_009917805.1. Classification (GTDB taxonomy): domain Bacteria; phylum Verrucomicrobiota; class Verrucomicrobiia; order Opitutales; family UBA953; genus UBA953. Next base: position 2,220 of record RGES01000050.1, on the reverse strand, counting down.
CGAGGAGGTTCGTGCACTGGCCTTTCTTGGGGACGATCGAACGATAAGGGATCCGGTAGATGCCACGATGCTCGTCTTCGAGATAAAGCATGGAATAGTAGCCGCCCATGAGCGCGACCTTGCCGTCCAGCGCGACGGTGGCGTAGGGCCATTCGTCGACGCCATAGGAAGCCAGGCCGACGGAATCGGCGGGGTTGGTGAGCCCTTCCAGGTCCTTCTGGGTGACGACATAATCCGAGACCATGCGGCGGGCCTCGCGGACGTAGAGCTGATGGGGGTATCCCTTGGTCTCGTCGAACGCGCCCTTCTCGAGTCCGACGCCGAGCGCGATCTCCTTCTGCTTGGCCGGCACCGACGGATCGGTGCGCAGGAAATGCGTCATGCCGCGGACGAAGTCCTGCTGCTCCTTCCAGATGCGTGCGCGGGTCGCGTAGTCGCCGTCGGGATAGGCGGCGTTGTGGCCGTAGTTCGTCGGCGCGAACAAGGCGCGGGCGAGGTTGCCGGCGCCGCCGGAATAGACGCGGCCGCCGCTCTTCTCCCAGCCGTCGACCTTATCGCGCATCACGCGACCGGAAAGGATGTCCACGCCCTGCCGGAAAGCCCGGCGATAGAGCTCGAACTGCCGCGGGTCGTAGTTCGCCGGCGGCTCGATCGGCAGGCTTTCGCCCTTGAAGACGAAGCGCCAGCGGAAGCCGTAGCCCATCGTGAGCCCGTCCGCCTCGCCGACGGGTGCGACCGGCGTCGACTGCAAGCCGGGCAGCAGGCCGCTCTGCGGGTCGCCGGCTTTCACGTAAGGGTCGATCGCGTAGACCGACATCGGCGGCTGCGCCCCGGCGAGGCTTTCGCCGTAGGTCGACTTCGCCTCGCGGCCGAACGCATACGCCACGCCGGCGCGTGCCATCAGGTCGCCTTCGTAAGAACAGTCGACGAAGACCTTCGCCGCGATCGTGCGGGCGGCGGCTTTCGTCGGCACCGCCGGCGGGCAGCCATAGTCGTCGAACGGCGCCAGGTCCAAGGTGATCGCACGGATGGCGCCGGCCGACTTCTCGACGGCGGATACGCGATGCTCGAAGAGCACCGTGACGCCGGCGGACCTAAGCATCTCGGCGAAGACGGCACGGTACTGGGCGTCCTTGAAATCTTTCTTCAGGATCGGGCGGGTCGAGCCGCTGACCGCCTCTTCCCTGCCCCAGTCGATATGCATGAGGCCGCCGCCGGTCATGCCGCCCAGCCACCGGCTTGGCTCGACCACGATGACCTTCGACCCTTCCTTCGCGGCGGCGCACGCCGCCATCACGCCGCTGGCGTTTCCTCCGTAGACGCAGACGTCATAGGAATCCGCCGCCGAGAGTGACGCCAGTCCGGCAAGCAAGGCGGCGAATAAACGTTTCATGGGGTGACCCCTTGCTATGCCGCCCCCGCGGGAAGTCAAAGCGCGGCTTACTTCAGGGCCTTCTCGATGGCCTTCTCGAGCTCTTCGGAGTCAGGTTCGACGTCGGAACCGAAACGGGCGATCAGCTTGCCGTCGGCGCCGATGAGGAACTTGTTGAAGTTCCAGCCGACCGGACCGGGATGGCCCCCATCCTTGCCGGTAAGTTTCTCGAAGAGCGGGTGCGCATCGTTGCCCTTGATGGCGACCTTGGCGTACATCGGGAAGGTCACCTTGAAGTTCGTCTTGCAGAACTTCTTGATCTCCTTTTCGGAAGCGGGTTCCTGTCCGCCGAAGTCGTTGCACGGGAAGCCGGCGACGACGAGTCCCTTGGCCTTGAAGTTGTCGTAGAGCGCCTGCAGGCCGGCATATTGGCGGGTGTAGCCGCACTGGCTGGCGACGTTCACGACGAGCCAGGCCTTGCCGCCCTTGACCGCGCCGAGCGTGGTCGCCTTGCCATCGATGTCCTTCACGGGCACGCCGAGCAGGCCGGGGGCTTTGTCTTCCGCGTGGAGAGAGGTCATGAGAATCGTCAGGGCAAGGGCGAGGAATCGCATGGGGGCATCTTAGCCCCGACCGTCCCGGTGGCAAGCGGACCCGCTTACTCCTCTTCCGAATCCTTGGCCCAGACCGCCGCCAAGACGGCCTTGAAAGCGTCTGCGTCGACCAAGGTGTCCGGGCGGTCGATGACCTCGACGCAATCGGCGTTGTCCCAATACTCCCCTTCCTTCTTCACGTTCCAGAAGGCCAAGGCCAGGGCCTGCCAGAGTTCGAAACCCTGCAGCTGGCCG
>RGES01000490.1 GCA_009917805.1 Verrucomicrobiota bacterium | reverse complement strand
TCACCTTTGCACTTTTGCACAGGCGCTCGCGCCGATTCGCACTTTTGCACCCCTCCTGATTTCTTCGTCCATGTCTTCCGAAACCCCTGCGCCGGCGGCCCACCGCCACTTCATCCAGCAGATCATCGACGCCGACCTGGCCGCGGGTAAGCACGCGTCCATCGCCACCCGCTTCCCGCCGGAGCCCAACGGCTACCTGCACGTCGGCCACGCGAAGTCCATCTGCCTCAACTTCGGCCTCGCGCTCGAGTTCAAGGGCCGCTGCCACCTCCGCATGGACGACACGAATCCGACCAAGGAAGAGGTCGAATACGTCGACTCCATCAAGGAAGACGTCCGCTGGCTGGGCTTCGACTGGAACGAGCACTACTACCAGGCCTCGAACTACTTCGAGCGCATGCATGCCGACGCCATCAAGCTGATCAAGCTCGGCAAGGCGTACGTCTGCTTCCTCTCGCAGGACCAGATCCGCGAATTCCACGGCGACGAGAAGCACCCCGGCAAGCCGAGCCCGACCCGCGACGCTTCCGTCGAGGAGAACCTCGCGGCCTTCGCCCAGATGACCCGCGGCGAGTTCGACGAAGGCAAGGCGGTCCTCCGCGCCAAGATCGACATGGCCTCGCCGAACATGCACATGCGCGACCCGGTCATCTACCGCATCCGCAAGGCCCATCACCACAACACCGGCGACAAGTGGTGCGTCTACCCGATGTACGACTACGCCCACCCGCTCGAGGACGCGTATGAAGGCATCACCCACTCGATCTGCACGCTGGAGTTCGAGGTGCACCGCCCCTTCTACGACTGGCTCCTCCGCACGCTCGACACCCCCGCCAAGCCGCAGCAGATCGAATTCGCCCGCCTCAACCTGACCTACACCGTCATGTCCAAGCGCCGCCTCCTCGAGCTCGTGCAGGAGAAGCGCGTCTCGGGCTGGGACGACCCCCGCATGCCCACCATCTCCGGCATGCGCCGCCGCGGCTACACGCCCGCCGCGGTCCGCAAGTTCTGCGAGACGATCGGCATCACGAAGCATAATTCCCTCTCCGACGTCGCCCTCCTCGAGCACGCCGTCCGCGACGACCTCAACAAGACCTCCTCCCGCTTCATGG
>RGES01000489.1 GCA_009917805.1 Verrucomicrobiota bacterium | reverse complement strand
AGACCGGTCGCCTTGCGGGCTTCCGAGTCGCCGTGTTCACCGAAGTGCACGGCCTTAAGTCGCTTTCGCGAACCGTTGGCAACGGCTTGGCGTTTATCATTTTATCCGAATGATCCTTCGCAAGGAAACCAACGAAGACGTGCGTTGCCCGCAGTAAGATGACCTTTTGGATCACCTCATGCTGCCCGCCTTCTGCCTCGGCCTGACGGCCGCGACGGAATCGCAAGCTCACGTGCCTAGGGGTTTGAACCGAAGGACCGCTCGCTCTTGCTCTGCCCTGACGCTCTCGGCTTTCACCTCTCGTACGTCGGGACTTGGCTTGGATCACAATCTTGGAAGTTTTTCATGCGCTCAGTGGTCGGCGAAACCGTTACCGCCATCCTACGAAGTTATCCTGGGACGACTTATGCGCGCTCTTCTTCTGACCTTGCTCAGCCTCACGACTAAGCTCTCAGATCTGCCATTGCCTAGATGTCCGGATCTTACGTGTATCTTGCGGAGGCTAGGCCCCCCGTTGTTTGGCGTCCGGCGTTTGAGGTGATCGCTGGCAGGACTATGTGTTAAAGAACTGATTTGAGTGATAGGAAGGTCACAGCTTGGTGCAAGCAAATGTTAACAGCGAGTGTCTGTATTATTTATAAACTGTTGATAATCAATGAAATTTACTGACAGTAGTTATGTGAGTATGGAGTGTAGAGCATGGACTATAGGGGGTGATTTAGCGTTTCGGGTGGTAGCCACGGGCTCAGGTGGCGGGGTGAGTTGCGCGGGAAGAAAATCGGTTACCTTGTTGGTATGCTTGGAGTCATCCAGCTGGCACGCGTGGTCACGGGATCGATCCTGATGATCGTGGGCCTGGTCGCCATTCCCCTGCCGGTGTTCCCGGGGATTCCCATCGTGCTCCTCGGCGCGACCATCGGCTTCGGTTGGCATCCGAAAGGGCTGAGGGTGTTGCGGAGAGCGAAGCTGAAGTGGGGAAGGATGTTTCGGAAAAGAGGCCCAGAGGCTCAGAGGATTGGTTGAGCAGAAGGAATGTTTTCGGGTCTCAGGTCTCGGCTGATCGGGTATCAGGTTCGGGTCTTCAGGTTCGGGTACGGGTGCGGGTCCTGAACCTG
>RGES01000488.1 GCA_009917805.1 Verrucomicrobiota bacterium | reverse complement strand
CTCTTCGCCGCCGACGCGCCGAAGGCCAAAGCCCCGGCCGCCCCGAAAGCCCCTGAGCCGCCCGTCTACCTGACGGAAAAAGAGGCGGCCGATGCCGGCGAAGACCCTCGCCTGCAGGGTGAGTTCGCGAACGTCAAGATGGGCGCCAATGTCATCTCGCTCGGCAAGGGCGAGTACCGCCTCGTGCTCTTCAAAGGCGGCCTGCCCGGCGCCGGCTGGGACGGCACCCCGAAGATCGAGGTCGAGGGCAAACGCGAAGGCGCGTCCGTCTTCTTCAAAGACAACATCGACTCCGCGACGCTCGCCGACGGCGTGCTGACGATCAAAAGCACGGGCTTCGACCTCAAGCGCATCATCCGCCACAGCCCGACCGAAGGCCTGCCTGCTCCGAAGGACGCGATCGTCCTGTTCGACGGCAAGAACGCTGACGCCTTCGTCGACGGCAAGCTCGACCCGCGTGGTTTCCTCGAGGCCAACACGAAGACCAAGCAGGCGTTCACCGACTTCAAGCTGCACCTCGAATTCTTCCTGCCCTTCAAACCCCTCGGCCGCGGCCAAGGTCGCGCCAACAGCGGCGTCTACCTGCAGCACCGCTACGAAGTCCAGGTCCTCGACAGCTTCGGCCTCATGGGTCTCGATAACGAATGCGGCGGCATCTACAAGAACAGCGCCCCGAAGGTGAACATGTGCTTCCCGCCCCTGCAGTGGCAGACCTACGATGTGGACTTCACCGCCGCCAAGTTCGACAAGGACGGCAAGAAGACCGGCAGCGCCTTCGTCACGGTCCGACATAACGGCGTCGTCGTGCAGGATAACCTCGAACTCAAGGGCGCGACCCCCGGCGGCGCGTTCAAGACCGAAGTCCCCGCTCCCGGCCCCTTCTACCTCCAAGGCCACGGTAACCCCGTCGTCTACCGGAATATCTGGGTGGTTGCTAAGTAAGGGACAGGGGTAGGGGCAGGGGCAGGGCAAGGCGGGGACGAGCGGAGAGCCGACCTACAGCTTTACGGCCAAGGGACTGCCGGTGGCCGACGCCCTCTCCCTCTTCGCGCGTTTAAACCAGCTCAACATCGTGCCGGACCCGGAGGTGCAGGGGATGGTGACGGTGGATGAGAAC
>RGES01000487.1 GCA_009917805.1 Verrucomicrobiota bacterium | reverse complement strand
ACAGGTAAAAGCGTTCGTCTAGGGAAACGCGGCCCTTGGATTTCGAGGAGGCCATGAGTGGTCGGTTTCCCCAAAGGGTGTTAGGCACCCCCCGCAGGGGTGGCAAATTGATTTTGCGACTTTGGGTTAATTGCCGACCATCGGCAGGATGAACGGCGGAAAATTCGACTTTCTTCGGGTACGCCGACGCTTCCGGCTGCCGATCACCACGGGCCACGGCACCGTGGAAGCGGTCGACCGCATCCTGCTCCGCACCGAAGACGAAGGCGGCCTCGGTTTCGGCGAAGCCGCGCCCTGGCCGGGCTTCCCGACCGAGGACTGCGACACCATCGCCGAGGTCCTGCGTTCCGCCCGCGGCAGCCTCTCGCACCTCCGCGCCAGCGTCGAAGCCTCCGGCGGAGCCCTGCCATGCCTGGGGGCCGCCCTCTCCTCGTGCGCCCATTGGAGCGAGATCGAAGCCTTCGCCGGCGCCCTCCCCTGCGCCGGTTTGCTGACCAACCCCTCCAAAGAAGGCGTCGCCGAGAAACTCCGCTCGGGCTACCGCACGCTGAAGCTCAAGATCGCCGGAGGCAGCGACCTCCCGACGATCCGCGCCTTGATCGAGGCCGCGCCCGCGGGCACTTCCTTCCGGCTCGATGCCAACGGCGGCCTCTCGCTCGAGCAGGCACGCGCCTGGACGGAACTCGCCCGCGCCCTGCCGGCCATCGAATTCCTGGAGCAGCCGCTGCCCGTCGGCCATCCCGGCTACGCTTCGCTCGGCCACGAGAAGGTCGCGCTGGACGAATCGTTCCTCGCGCCGGGCAGCCTCGAGTGGGCCGGACCCGTCGTCGTGAAACCCGCGCTCGCCGGCGACTGGGACGCGCTCCAGCGCTGGCGCCGCGAACGAAGCGGTCCGGTCGTGTATTCTTCGTGCTTCGAGACCGCGTTCGGCCGACAGGCCGCGCTATGGCTCGCGGCGCAGGATCCCGACGCCGGCACGGTGGGCTTCGACACCTTAGGCCGCTTCGAGATGGACGGACGCGATCGGCACGAGGCCGGACCGCTGGCCCGCGGCCGCCTCGACCTCGCCTGGGGTGAGCTCTGGAAGGAAATGACATGAGCGCCGTCGCGGTCTTCCACGCGGATCAC
>RGES01000486.1 GCA_009917805.1 Verrucomicrobiota bacterium | reverse complement strand
GATGCCGATCCAGGCTTTTACCTTGTCGGGATTTCGGAACGCCCAGGTCAGGGTCATCATGCCGCCGCGGCTCTGGCCGAGCAGGATGGGTTTCGGCGAATAGCCGCGCTTCACCATCTCGTCGTAGAACTTCGTGAACTGGGCCGCGCTCTTGGGGGCGCCACGGACTTCGCCGAGGTCGTAACCGGCGATGGCGATGCCGGCCTGCTGGCAGGCGTCGGCGTAGAGCTTATGCTGGACGATCGAGACGCTGCCCTTGAGCGCCGGCGCATACCAGAGCCACGGTTTGCCCTCCGCGGGCTTGGTTGCCGGATGGATCACGGCCTTATGCCCGTCGACCTCGAAGGTCTCGGCGGCGCAGAGCGACCCTGTGAATAGCAGGGCGAGGGTGGCGAGGAGGGCTCTCATGAGATGCGAGAAGGCTGGCGGGCGGGACGACCGGTTGAACCCCGCGGCTCAGCGCGAGCGGAAGACGTCGCTGGTGAGGCACTCGACGATGATGGTGCGCAGGCCGAGGCCTTGCTGCTTCGCTTTGGCGTAGATGCGGTCGACGGCGAACTCGTCGGCGGGTTCCATCAGGCGGCCGGTGCCGTAGGCGAGGAACTGCCGGATGAGGTGCCGGGTGAACTGTTCTTCACGTTTGTCGTGCAGGATGTCGCGGAAACCGGCGAAGTCCTTGTAGGTCTCGCCCGAAGCGAACTCGCCGGCGGTGTCGATCCTGGGCGCGTCGCCCTTCTTGGGCTTCGGATAGGTGTCGCGCCAGCGGCCGACCGGGTCGAACGACTCCAGGCTGAAGCCGAGCGGGTCGATCTTGCGATGGCACTCGGCGCAGGCCCGGTCGGTGCTGTGCTTGGCGAGGCGCTGGCGGATGGTGGTGGTGCCGCTGACGTCGGGCTCGATCGCCGGGACGACGTCCGGAGGGGGCGGCGGCTTGACGCCGAGGATGTTCTCGCTGACCCAGGCGCCACGGATGACGGGCGAGGTTTCGACGCCGTTGGCGCTGACCGTCAGCACGGCGGCCATGCCGAGGAGGCCGCCGCGTCGCTTGTCGTCCGCGAGGCTGACCTTGCGGAAGCCGTCGGCCAGGCGCAGGGTCTTCTTCTCCGGGAGGTCGTAGAGCTTCGCCAGCTTCTTGTCGAC
>RGES01000485.1 GCA_009917805.1 Verrucomicrobiota bacterium | reverse complement strand
GGAAGGCGCCGTCTGGCCGGAATACCGCACGCTCTCCACGCGCCTGACGCCGCTGACCGACGACCTCGCGTTCCTGCGTCGCGTCACCCTCGATACCGTCGGCGTGCCGCCCTCGCCCGACGAGATCGCCGCGTTCACCGCCGATACCTCGCCCAACAAGCGCGCGACGGCCATCGATCGCCTGCTCGCGGACCCGCGCGCCGCCGACCACCAGATGGGCTACTGGCAGGACATCCTCGCGGAAAACCCGAACATCCTCAACCCGACGCTGAACAACTCCGGCCCGTTCCGCTGGTGGATCTACGAATCGCTCATCGACCGCAAGCCGCTCGACCTGATGGTCACCGAACTCCTGCGCCTCAAGGGCAGCTCCGCCGCCGGCGGTCCGGCCGGCTTCGGCCTCGCCTCGCAGAACGACGTCCCCATGGCCGCCAAGGCCACCATCGTCACGACCGCCTTCCTCGGCGTGGAGACCAAGTGCGCGCGTTGCCACGACGCGCCCGCCCATACCTCCAAGCAGGAACAGGTCTTCGCCCTCGCGGCGCTCCTCGAGACCAAGGCCGTCAAGGTCCCGGCCACCAGCAGCGTCTCGATGGCCAAGCTCCGCGAGGGCGGTCGTAAGCCGCTCATCGAGGTCACCCTCGAGCCCGGCGCTTCCGTCGAACCGCACTGGCCCTTCCCCGAACTCTCGCAGGAAAGCGTCGCCGACGACCTGGCGCTCGACCCGAAGGATCCGCGCGACCGCCTCGCCACGCTCATCACCGCGCCGCAGAACGAACGCTTCGCGCAGGTGATGGCCAACCGTCTCTGGGCCCGGGTGATGGGCCGCGGTCTGGTGGACCAGCCCTGGGACTGGGAACGCTCGAAGCACTCGCATCCCGAGCTGCTTCGCTGGCTCGGCCGCGAACTCGTGCGCAGCGGCTATGACGCCGACCATCTCCGCCGGCTGATCCTGAATTCGCATGCCTACCAGCGCGCGACGGACGCGACGCAGAAGCAGACCAGCCCTCTCTTCGCCTCGCCGGCCCCGCGTCGACTCTCGGCCGAGCAGGTCGTGGACTCGATGTTCGCGACGACCGGCAAGCCCTTCCGCACGGAGGAGGCCAGCCTTGATATCGATAGCATCCGCGAACAAGCGAA
>RGES01000484.1 GCA_009917805.1 Verrucomicrobiota bacterium | reverse complement strand
GCAACAACGCCTCGGCCGACTTCTACAAGGACCTGATCGGCGGCTCCTGGCGCCAGAAGGTGACCAAGTTTCGCGAGGGCCCGATGGAACTCAAGTTCGTCGACAAGACGCACGGCATCTCGAAGGACGTCGCCGACTTCGGCATGAAGGACGAGATCTACTACGACATGGACCTGCGCGACGACATCCACGCGCTCGCGACCGCGCCGACCCCGAAGAAGAAAGGCGAAGGCTTCGAGGAGCAGACCCAGCTCTGGACCTACGAGAAAGCCGGCGCCCAGCGCGCGTTCGTCTTCATCCCCGGCCACACCTACCTCAACTTCAGCCGCACGGACGTGAAGCTCCTGCTCCTCCGCGGCATCGCCTGGGCTGGCCGCCGCGCGAACGTCGGCGAATACGACGGCTGGGCGCGCGTGTCGCTCTCGCCGTCCTTCCCGACCGACTCGCAGCCGAAGAAGTGATTCGGAAGGGCTAGGGCCTAGCAGCCCAGGATCTCGCGGATCTTCGCGCGACGATAGCGGAAGATGCGCTGGACCTTGGCCTTCACGAACGGATAGGCGACCTCGCCGAGCGGCCAGAGCGGCAGCTTGTAGAGGACCTCGTCGTCCATGCGCGTCTTGCCGCCTTCGTCGGCGAACGTGTGCGTATGGAACCAGACCGCGTACGGACCCTTGATCTGCTCGTCGGCGAAGGCGTAAGGCGGCTCCCAGTGGGTGATGCGCGTGCGCCAGCCGAACGGGATGCCGTTCATCTTCAGGTTATAATCGATGAGCGCGCCCTGCTTCATCACGATCGGCAGCGGGGTCTTGATGCGGAAGCTCAGCTCGGGCGGGGTGATCGCCTGAAGGTTCTCGGCCTTGGAAAAGAAATCGAACACCTGTTCGATCGGCAGCGGCAGGAGCGTGCTCTCGAAGTAGCGGTGGACACCCGTCGGCAAGGAATTCGGCTTCGCGAGATGGTCGCGGCGGTGGGCGCGGATGACGTCGCTGTAATCGGACACGGGAGAGGGCGTTGCGGAGCAGGCTGGCGTGCCCGAGGCGGGGTGTCAATAGACCCCTCGGGGAAAGGGCTTGCCGAGGGCTTCGCTGCGATTGAGGCTCATCTCGGGGCGCTGGGCCGCCCCATGACCGCGTTTTGCGC
>RGES01000483.1 GCA_009917805.1 Verrucomicrobiota bacterium | reverse complement strand
TTGCCCGTGGAAAGATCCATGAGCGTGTCGCCTCCCCACTTGATGGACCAGCGCATCTTCTCGACCTCCTCCTCGATGGACGAAGCCACGGCGGAGTTGCCGATGTTGGTGTTGATCTTCACCAGGAAGTTGCGGCCGATGATCATCGGCTCGAGCTCGGGGTGATTGATGTTGGCCGGGATGATGGCGCGCCCGCGGGCGACCTCGGAACGGACGAACTCAGGAGTGATGACCTTCGGGATGGCGGCGCCGAAGGACTCGCCCTTGTGCTGGAAGGTCAGGTCGTGGCGGCGGGTCGAATCGGCCTGGGCGGCCGCGAGACGCATGTTTTCGCGGATGGCGATGTACTCCATCTCCGGGGTGATGATGCCCTGCTTGGCATATGCCAGCTGGGTGGGGCGCTGGCCCGGCTTACCCTTGTAGACCTTGCGGTCGCCGCGGTCGAACTGGACCAAGCGATTACGGGAGGTCGCGCGCTGGGCGGTCTCGGCGTGCTTCCAGGAAAGGTAGCCATCGTCTTCCGGCTTCAGTTCGCGGCCGGGGACGGCTTCGACATCGCCACGTTCGAGGATCCAGGCGGCGCGGATCGCCGGCAGGCCCTTCTCGACGTCGCCATGGAAGGCCGGATCACCCCAAGGACCGGACGTGTCGTAGATGCGCACCGGCTCGTTGGCGGACTTGGTGCCGTCAGGACGGGAAGTATCGGCCAACTTCACCTCGCGCATCGGCACGAGGATGTCAGGACGCGAACCCGGCACGTAGACACGCGTCGAGTTCGGGAAGGTGGTAGGCTTGTTGTCGGAGACCATGGAAGGAGGGAGAATGGAAAGGGGTATTCCGGGCAAAGGCTGTCCGCACGGACCTGAGAAGTTCGCGGAAACGGGGATGGTTTGGCTGCACAATCCGCTTCCTACGGCGCCGAGGCGCATCAGGTACGAGGGTTCGAGGCCAAGCCTCATCTCAGTCCGGTGACGGACTCCCCTGGGAAAGACTAGGAAGGAACGCCCTTATGAAGCCGGAAAGTCCCTAAGTAGCAAGTGGCAACCCCCGCCTCGCCGTCATCCCTCCCAAAGGAAAGGGCCCGACACAAGTCGGGCCCTTTTTGCATCATGAATAACCAAAATCAGCGGTTCATCGACAG
>RGES01000482.1 GCA_009917805.1 Verrucomicrobiota bacterium | reverse complement strand
TCGCGGATGTAGGTGCCTTCGCGGGCAAGCCAGAGCACGATCGCCTTGGAGCCGACGGCGTTGGCGATATCGATGCACTTCTTCGTGCGATCCCAGGCATAGGCGCGGTCGGAGGCGCTGTTGGAGGTGTAGGCGCCGTCGACGGTCTGGTCGGCGAACCACAGGCGCGGGGCGACGAACTCCGGAGTGAGGCCTTGGTTGGCGAGCATCGCCTTCACCTCGGTGGCCTTCTTCTGGATCTGGTCGGGCTTGAGGCCGTCCATGCCCGGGACGACGTCGTCGTCATGGAACTGCACGCCTTCGAAGCCGAGGGGGCGGTAGAGGGCGAACTTCTCCTCGTGGGGGAAGGCCTTGCGGACGTCGCCGCCGAAGGGGTCGCCGCCCTCGCTGATGTTCCAAGGTCCGAAAGAGAATCGATACGTGACGGGGGTGCTCATGGGGAAAGGACTATTCTAACATCCGGCAGGGGAATCGCTACGCTGGGCGTCTCCTTTGGTGGCACTATCATCTCAATTACCCCCTTGCGGGTGGGGGTGTCTTTGATACGAATAACCCTATGAAAGCCATTCGCGAGAAGGTCGAGCTGCCCGAAGGGCACTCCTTCCGTGTCCTGCGTTGGTCGAAATCCCTGCGTGAGGTCGAGTGCATCCTTGGTCCTGGCCGGACGCAGCCGGTGCAGGGGGAGGGTAATCATTGGCACTTCCATAAGGAGATGGAGCTGACCTTGTTCACGGGTGGAGAGGGGACGCGTTTCGTCGGCGACGCCATCGGCGCGTTCACGGCCGGCGATCTCGTGCTGCTCGGTGAGCGTCTGCCGCATCACTGGCACACCTCGGGCGCTTCGAGTGGTCTTTCGATCCAGTGGCATTTCCCGGAGAGCCACCCCGTATGGGCGTTCCCGGAGAACCTCGAACTGCGTGAGCTTTTCAAGCGAGCCGAGCGCGGCCTCCATCTGCGAGGGCGGACGGCGACGGCCGTCGCCGCGCTGATGCAGGACGTGGCGCGCAGCAAGGGCGCCGGTCAGCTGGCGGCGTTGTTGCGTCTCTTGGCCGAAGTCGCCGAGGCGCCCGAGTCGGATCTCGCGCTGCTGTCCTCGCGCAGTTTCACGCTCAGCGCGGAATCGCATTATCAGAAGGCCATCTCCAA
>RGES01000481.1 GCA_009917805.1 Verrucomicrobiota bacterium | reverse complement strand
CGGAGGGCCTCGCCCGCCGCTTGCATGCTGATACCCATGGTTTTGCGGATGAAGAAACAGTCGGGGGCGGTTGCTGGCAAAGGCAAAAGGCAGGGTTATTACCAACTTCGGGGGAACGCTTGAACCTACCCGCGGTTCGGGCATAGTCCCTGCTACCAACCCCATACGGGCGTTTCGCCCAAACCCACTTTCCATGGATAAGGACAAAAACAACAATTTCACTCCCCGCGCCCGCAAGGTCGTGGAACTGGCCCGGGCGGAAGCCCGCCGGTTCAACCACAACTACGTCGGCACGGAGCACATCCTGCTCGGCCTCATCAAGCTCGGCGAAGGCGTCGCGGTCAACGTCCTCGGCCGCATGGGCCTCGACCTCAAGACGGTGCGTGGCGCCGTCGAGAAGCAGGTCGGTCCCGGCCCGGAAGAAGCCAAGGCGCCCGACACGATCCCGCTCACGCCCCGCGTGCAGAAGGTCATGGCCCACGCCGTCACCGAAGCCCGCGCCCTCGGCCACGCTTACGTCGGCACCGAACACATCCTCCTCGGCCTCCTGAAGGAAGGGGAGGGCGTCGCCGCCCGCGTCCTGCAGCAGCTCGACGTCGACCTGGAGCGCTGCCGCAAGGAGATCCTCGCCGACATCGACCCGTCCGCCGCGGACGAATCCGAGAAGAAGGACGGCGAGACGCCGCCTCCCTCCGAAGAATCTTCCGACGACACTCCGCCGCCTTCCCGTCGCTCTTCCGGCGAAGAGGGCGCCCGCCCGGGCCGTGGCGAGCGTCTCTCGCTCCTCAAGACTTTCGGCCGCGACCTCACCGAGCTCGCCAAGGCCGGCGAACTCGACCCGGTCATCGGCCGTAAGGAAGAGATCCGCCGCGTGGTGCAGATCCTCTGCCGCCGCACGAAGAACAATCCCGTCCTCATCGGCGAAGCCGGCGTGGGCAAGACCGCCATCGTCGAAGGCCTCGCCCAGGAGATCGCTTCGGGCGTCGTCCCGGAGATCCTCCTCGACCGCAAGGTCATCACCCTCGACCTCGCCCTGATGGTCGCCGGCACGAAGTACCGCGGCCAGTTCGAAGAACGCATCAAGGGCATCATGGACGAGATCAAGCGCGCCAAGAACGTCATCCTGTTCATCGATGAGATGCACACGATCGTCGGCGCCGGCGCCGAC
>RGES01000049.1 GCA_009917805.1 Verrucomicrobiota bacterium | reverse complement strand
GGCCGAGTATTCGTCGGTCTGCTTCTGCCAAAGGGCGGCGAGTTCCTTGACCTTCTCGGGCATCTTGGCGGCAAGGTTATTCTGTTCCGCGCGATCGGTCTTCAGGTCGTAAAGTTCCCAGGGGTCGTTCTTGGCGGCCACGAGCTTGAAGTCGCCGACGCGGATGGCCTTGTTGTCTTCGTGCAGCCACCAAAGGCTCGTCCGTTCGACCGTGACATCGCTCTTCAGCGCGGCCACGAGGCTCTTGCCGGGGGCCGGCGGCAGCGCCTGGCCTTTCCAGTCGGCCGGCTTCTGGACGCCGGTGAGCTCGAGGATCGTCGGGACGATGTCGACGACGTGGCCGGGCGTGTGGCGGAGTTCGCCGTGGGCGGCGATGCCGGCGGGCCAGGAAGCGATGAGCGGCGTGCTGATGCCGCCTTCGTGTACCCAGGTCTTGTGACGGCGGTGCGGAGTGTTGGCGGCGCTGGAGAAGCCGGGCCCGAGGCAGAGGTAGGTCGCGGCGCTGCCCATCTCGGCCTGCGGGTCGTGGCCGCCGTTACGCACCATGATCTCGGCGCTGGCGCCGTTGTCGGAGGCGAAGAGGATGAGGGTGTTCTCGTAGGCGCCCATCGACTTCAGTTGGGCGATGATGCGTCCGATCTCCTGGTCCATGCGGTCGACCATCGCGGCGTGGATGGCCATCTTCGTGGCTTGGAAGCGACGCTGCTCGTCGGTGAGCTCGGCCCAAGGCAGCGGGCTGTTCACTTCGCCGGAGCCAAGTTTCTTCATCGCCTCAGGGAAGGCGTAGGGCGGCCCGACTTCTCGTTCGAGGGCGGAGAGGGTGGTGTTCGTGATGCCCATTGCCTTCTGGCGTTCGAAGCGAGAGGCGCGGAGGGCTTCCCAGCCGGCGAGGTACTTGTCGCGATACTTGGCGATATCCTGCGGCAAGGCGTGGAGCGGGAAGTGGGGAGCGATGAAAGCGACATAGTGGAAGAACGGCTGATCCTTGTGGTTGGCCGCGTGGTCCTTGAGGCAGTCGATCGCATGGTCGGCGATGGCGATGCTGGCGTAGTAGCCATTCTCGTCGGCCGGCACCTTTACGGGCATGTCGTCGAGCGAGTTGCCCTTGGCCGTGAAGTAGTTGCCTTGGTTCTCCATGTTCAGCGAGCGGTCGAAACCGGCGGCGAGCACCTTGCCGTCGACGTGCCATTTGCCGCTGTGGTAGTTGCGATAGCCGGCAGGCTTGAGGTAGTCGGGCAGCAGGCGGGCCCAGGACTGACGGACGCCTTGGCCGCCGCCGCCGAGGCCCGGCAGGGCGTCGCGATGGATCTGCTGGGCGTAGTAGCCGGTCAGCAGGGCGCCACGGGAAGGCCAGCAGCGGGCGGTGTTGTAGAACTGCGTGAAGCGGACGCCGTGGTTGGCGAGGCCGTCGAGGTTAGGGGTGGCGATCTCGCTGCCGTAGCTGCCGAGGTCGGAGTAGCCCAGGTCATCGGCCAGGATCAGCACGACGTTGGGGCGTGACGGCGTCGCGGCGAGGGCCGTCAGGGTGGCGAGCAGCAGGGCGAGCAGGGAGCGCATGGGGTTGGGTCTGATTACGGTGCAAAGGGGCGAGGGAGCAAAGCGAAAATGGGGTCAGACCCCATTCTGCGGGAATGGTTCTGGCTTACTTCTTCTTCGGCGTGGGCGTCTTGCCTTGGGCGCTGACGACCTTGGGTCGGTCGATCTTCTTGGCACCAGCGGGGAGGGCGGCCTGATCGAAGGGCAGGACAGGGGCGTCTTCGAGGACTTTGAGGAGGACCTGCTTCACGTAGGTCTTATGAGGGTTGCCGGCGTGGAGCTGGATGGCGATGAGGCCGTCGAGGGCGCGGCCCTTCTCGTCATGGTCGATGAAGACCGAGGTCGTCTGGCCGTTGACCTTATGCTCCAGGCGATTGCCGCGGGCGATGACCGTGAATTCGTTCCACTCCGAGATGTCGGCTTGAACGCGCGGGCGTTCGCCGACCTGCCAGCGTTGGCCGGTCGGATCCATCACCACGTCCATGCCGTTGTAGCCGAAGATGCCGCGGCCACGCTCCTCGTAGGTCATGCCCGTGTGGACTTCGGTCGGATGGACGTCGCACTGGTAGCCCAGGATCGTCCAAGGCGTCACTTCGGGGAGGCGACGGCTGCGGTATTGCACGCCGGAGTTGTTGTCGCCGACGACTTTGATCGTGGCACGCAGTTCGAAGTCCTTCGCCTTGCCGTTCCAGATCAGGAACGAATTCGACTTCGGCTTGCCGACCTCGCTCGTGCCGACGAGCACGCCGTCTTCGACCTTCCAGAGGCCCGGTTCGGCATCCCAGCCGGTAAGATCCTTGCCGTTGAAGAGCGGCTGGAAGCCGTCCTGGGCGAGGGCAGGCAACGCCAAGGTGAGCAGAAGCAATCGTAGGGTTTTCATGGATAAGGTTTCAGGCGACGAGTTCCTTGATCGTGCCGTTGCTGTCGCCGTGGCGGTCGACCTTGACGCCGCTGCCTTGCAGCAGGGTGAGCCAGAGATTGCAGAGCGGGGTGCTCTTGCCCTGGAGCGCGACGTGCTGGCCGAGGCGGATGCCGGCCCCGCCGCCGGCGATCAGCGTCGGACAGTTGTCCAGATAATGGATGGTGCGGATGTTGCTGCCGTAGGCCACGGTCGTGTGGTCGAAGAGGCTGCTGCCGTCGGCTTCCTTCGTCGCCTTGAGTTTCGTGAAGAGTCCGGCGAGCAGGCGGCTTTGCTCGAGGTCGCGCTTCTGCGAAGCTTCCATGCGTTCACCGGGGGAGTAGTGGCTCATGTCGTGCGAGGCCACGCGGAGGTTCAGGCTGGCGAGCAGCGTGCTGACGGGCTGGCGATAGGTGAGCACGCGGGTGCTGTCGGTCTGCAGGGCCGCCACGATGAGGTCGTACATGACCTTGATCTCGTCCTTGCCGGCAAGGCCGGGTTTCGGTTCGGGGAAAGGAGCCTTGGCCTTCGGGCGATCGAGCCACTGTTCGTCCTTGGCCAGGCGCAGTTCGATGTCGCGGATGCTCTGGAAGTACTCGTCGAGCTTGTCCGTGTCGCTCCGCGAGAGGCCTCGGCGGACGCGAGCGGCATCTTCGAGGACCGCATCGAGCACGCTGCGTTGCTGGGCGAGCATGGCTTGGCGTTGCGCGAGCGGCAGGGTCTCGTCGGAGAAGAGGCGATGATAGGCGGCGACAGGATTTTCCTGGCCGGCCAACGGCTTGCCGCGGGCGTCCCAGGCCATGGAGCCGGGACCGTGGCCCGAGTCGGCGGCGTTGGCGCAATCCAGCCGGAGGGAGCCGTAGCGGGTGTCCATGCCGAGCTTCGCCGCGGCTACCTGGTCGGCCGAGATGCCGTTATGGAAACTCTGCCCTGGTTCGGCGTAGCGGTTGGCGCCCGTGAGCCAGAAGGTGCTGCCCCAGTGGGCTTCGTCGCTGAACTTATTGGAAAGCCCCTGGACGATCGTGAAATCCTGCTTGTGTTCGGCGAGCGGGGCGAGGCCGGCCGGCAGGGCGTAATCCTTGCCGGTGTCCTTGATCGCCGGAAACCAGGTCTCGTTCGTCACGCCGTAGCCGAAACCGAGGAAGACCATCCGCTTGGGGTGGGCGACCGGCTTCTCGGCCGCGAAGGCCTTGAACCCCAGCGAGGTGAGCGTCGGCAGGGCGATGAGCGTGCCGGCGGCGCGCAGGAAATGTCGGCGGCTGAGAGGGGATGAGGTCATGGTCATTTGGTCTGGAAGGTTTCGGAAAGGACGAGGGCGCGGATGAACGTCGCCATCCGGTAGTCCTGCGCGCGGGCTTGCGCGATCATGTCGGCGGCCAGCGGTTCGTCGAGGAAGCCGAAGGGGCGCCCCATGCCGTATTCGATGAGGGCCTCGGAGAAGCCCCGCGCGAATTTCTCCGGTCGGTCCGCCAACCGGTCGCGCAGTTCGAAGTAATCCCGGAAGCTTTCGCCTTTGTAGAAAGCGCCGGCGGGGTCGATAGGCCAGGTCTTGCTGCCGAAGCCTTTCTTTTCGTAGGTCTCGGAGGTCCGCCATTTGCCTGCGGCGTTGAAGTTCTCGAGACCGAAGCCGATGGGGTCGATCTTACGATGGCATTGGGCGCACTGCGGCTGCTCCTGGTGGGCGGCCAGGCGCTCCCGGGTGGAGATCACCTTGTTTTCGAGCCGATTCAGCTGCGGGACATTGGGCGGGGCGGGCGGCGGCGGTTCATGCAGGATCTTGCGCAGGATCCAGGCGCCGCGTTCGACGGGGCTGGTGTCATGCCCGTTGCTGCCCATCGCGAGGATCGCGGCCATGCCGAGCAGGCCGCCGCGCGGCGAACCTTTGGGCAGATCGACCTTCCGGAATCCGTCGCCGGCGACGCCGTCGAGGCCGTAGTAGTTGGCGAGCAGGCCGTTGACGTAGACTTGGTCGTTCTTGATCAGCTTGGACAGGCTTTCCTGCTGGCGGAGCAGGTGGGCGAACGTTTCGTAGACCTCCTGGCGCGAGGCGGCCTTGGTGCTTTCGTCGAAGTCGCGGAACTGCTTCGTGTCGAACTGGAAGAAGTCGAGGCGCGCAAGCCCGAGCCATTGGTGCACGAAGCCCCGGACGAATTCGTCCGCCTTAGGGCTGGCGAGCATGCGGTCGACCTCGCGGGCGAGCACGTCGGGTTTCTTCAGGTCGCCGGCGCGGGCGAGCGCGAGCAAGGTCTCGTCGGGCGGAGCGCTCCAAAGGAAATAGGAAAGCCGGACGGCGAGTTCGTTGGCGTCCAGCGGCCGTGCCGACCTTCCGTCGTTGGGCTCGGCGAGATAGAGGAAGCCGGGCGAGGCAAGGATGGCGCTCAGCGGTTCCTTCAGCGCCTGTTCGAAGCCGTCACCCGCCTTGCGACGCGCCTCGTAGAGCGCGACGAGCTTATCGACGTAGCCAGGGCTTGGGCTTTTGCCTCGGAACGCGCGTGCCGCGAACGTCGCGACGATCTGGCGGGCATGCTCCCGTTCCGTCAGGCCGTCGGTGTTGGCGGTGAGGACCGGGGCCGCAGCCTGTGGGTCCGTCGCCTTGAGCGGGCCGACGTATTCGAGCCAATCGATCCAGAGCGCCGGGTCGCGGAGCTTCGGGTCGGCGATGAGTCGCGACCTGCCTGGCAGGCTGATGGTCTCCTTCTTCAGCGGCCGTTTTTCCATCAGGATGAACTTCCGGGCGCCGCCCGCGCGGACCTTGAAGGGGAACTCGACGATCTCGGGGGCGTCCACTCCGGCCGCGACTTGCTTGTTGGCGAGGAACGTCCGGTCGTCTTTGTCGATCGGACTGGCTTCGACGAAGGTCAGGAAGGCGCGTTCGGCCGGGGTGTCAGCGGTCCGTCCGATGCGGACTCGCATGACGTAGTCGCCGATGGGCGCGTCCGCGGGAAGGTCGACCGCATATTCCGAGGCCGGCCCGACCGTGTTGTCGAGGTAGAGCCCGGACAGGGAGAGGGGACGGTCGAGATACTGCTGGTACCAGCGACGGTTGCTGTCCCAGACCGTCTTCGAGAACTCCGCGTGCGAACGGTCGTTGAAACCGAACTCCTTGAGGCGTTTCTCATCGGCGCCCGCCGCTTTCCACTTGGCGAACTGATCGTTCAGGAAGGAGTAGCGTCGGTGTTCGCGATCGATCTCGGCCCGTTTGGTTTCTGGTTCGATCCGTCTGGCGACGGGGGGTGGCGAAGCTTCGGGCTTCAGCGGGCCTTCCCATTCGACCCAGTCGATCCAGAGGGCGGCCGGCGGGCCCACGCCCGTGGCTTTCTGCGCGGCGTGGTAGAGGTCGGAGTCCAGTCTTACGTCGCGCTTCTCGCGGAGCACGAAAGTCCGCGGGCCGTCGAAGGTGAGGTCGACGGGGAACTCGATCACCTGCGGCGCATCGGTGGTGCCGTCGACCTGGAAGGCGCGGAGCAAGGTGAAATCCTTGTCGCCTGACTTGCGGCTGCCGAGTTCGACGAAGCGGCGTTCCTTGGGGGAATCCTTCACCGCGCCGATGCGGAACCGGAGCATGTAAAGCCCCGGGGTGATGGACTCGACTTCGTGCTTGGTCTTCAGCCAGCCCGAAGGCTGGTCGGGCGGCAGCGTGATGACTTCCTCGGGGTGAACGTTGAAGATCGTGAGATAGGCGCCGGTCTTGGTCAGCGGATCGTCGAGGTAGCGTGCGAAGCTGGGACCGTGCTGGCCGAAGACCTTGATCCGGAAGTTGGCCTCCTCCTTGTCGGGGATCCCTTTCTGGGGCTGGCCGGTGGCGAGGAAAGCTTTCGCGGCCTCGTTGCCGCCTTTGTAGTAGCCGTCATAGGTGCCGCCGACCATGCGATTGGCATGCAGTTCGACCTCGCGCCTCTCCTTGAGGGCGGCGGGGGCGACTTCGGCGTTGAAGACCTCGATCCAGTCGATCCACAGGGCGAATTCGGGCCCGATGCCGTTTCGGCGGTGCGCTTCGCCGAAGATCTGCAGGGCGCGTTCGTTCGAGTCGCCGGCGCCGCGTTCGCGCAGGAAGAAACCGCGGCTGCCGCCGTTGACGATGTCGACGGGGAATTCGAGGAGCTGCGGCTTCTCCATCGTCCCCGTCACCTCATGGGTGCTGGCGACGGCTCCTTGGAGCGGGCCGAATTCGAGGAAGTGCCTGGATTTCGGCGTGTTGGCCGTACCGGCGACCCGGACCCGGATCGTATATCTTCCCGCGGGCCAGTTGCTGGGGACGTTGAAAGGCTGGTGCGGGTTGGCGAAGACGTCGGAATAGGTGAGGAAAGCTCCGGACTTGGAGGCGGGGTGGTCGAGATAGGCTTTCTGCTGGGGAGCGGAGAGCACCCAGTTGCGCCGACCCTGCTGGTCGGCGTGGATCTCGTCGACGTACCCGAACTTCTCGGGGGAGGGGGCGCCGGGGATGCGTTTCCACTCGTAATAACGGTGGGTGGCATCGCCTTTCTTCTCCGCCTGGATGGCGGCGACGACGGCGGCGTTATCCGGTCTGGCGGCGGCTTCGTCGACCGCCTTGGTCCAGGCGACGTAGCGCTCGTGGCAGTCGACGCGTCCCGCGTAGGATTTGGCGATACGCGGCGTCGCATGATCCTCGGCTTCGATGTGCACCTTCAGGTTCTTCGTCGGCTGGCGGTAACGGATGAAGTGTTCGTCGATGGCCTGATGTCCGAGGGCCAGGTAGCGTTCGAACTGATCCGAAGACATGAAGAGGGCGGCGCCGACCGTGTCGAAAGCCCCGGCGCCGCCGTCGGCCGGAAGTTCGTTCACCGGAAGGTCCACGCCGAGCAGGTCGCGGAGGCTGTTCTTGTACTCGCGACGGTTGAGCCGGCGCATCGTGATCTGGCCGCGGGAATCGCCGATGGTCTTCCGCGCGGTGACGAGCGTGCCCGAGAGCGTCTCGAGGAAGTCCGCCTTGGCCGTAAGCGCGGGCTGCTTCGCCTCTTCCGGAGGCATCTCTCCGGAGTTCACCTGATTGAGGATCTTCTGCCAGCGGTCAGCCCATTGGACGGTGTCCAAGGTGAAGGGGATGTCGTCGAGACGCAGTTTCCCCTTCTGCTTGTCCGCGTTATGGCACTCGACGCAGTATTCCTTGAGGAAGGCCCGATGTCTTTCGTCGATACGGGCTTCCGGCGCCGCGCCCAAAGCTAGGGAGGCGAGGAAGGGTAGAAGGGTGAGACGACGCAGGGGCATGTCGGGCCCCCTCAGGTTGATGTCAGATTGAACGGATGCCAGCCCGACCTTGCGGCGGAGGCACTCAAATCCGATCTTTTATTCTCAGACTTCCACCCCTATCCGTATCCCTCGACGCGGCGCCGTTTCGCCTTACAGTCCGAGGAAGACGAGCTGGCCGGCCTTGCTGTCGGGGATGATCAGCTGGCCGTGGGCTTCGTCGACGAAGATGTCCGCGGCGGCCTGAAGCTCGAGGCCTTCCGAGAGGAGAGTCGGGTGCGAGCCATCGGCGTCATAGCGGGTGACGCGACCGAACATCACTTCGGAGATGTAGAAGCGACCCTTGGAGTCGTGGACGATGCCGTCGCCGGAACGGTGGCCCTTGGCGATGGTCGTGAAGGCGCCGTCCTTGTATTCGAGGACGTCGCCGGTGAAGAATTCGGCGAGGCGGATACGGCCGTCCTTCAGGACGTCGACGCCGTTCGGGTTGAGCATGCGGGCGTTCGGGGCGATGACCTCGGTGACCTTGCCGTCGAGCGTCACGCGGAAGAGGCGGGCGATGACAGGGATGGCCTTATGCTCGGCGCTGTCGATCGGCCAGAGTTTGTTGTTGGCGTCGCGCATCTTCGTCACGGCGCCCATGTCGGTGACGAGGATGCTCTGGCCGGAAGGCTCGACCTCGACGTCGTTCAGGAAGGTCGGGGCGGTGGGGAAATCCTTCGGGCCGGCGAGGACGGACTTGTTGCCCTTGGCGTCGATCTTCCAGACCGTATCGAAGTCGGCCGTGATGATGAAGCCGCCGGCGAAGACGATGCCCTTGGGGTCGTTGAGGCCCGTGGCGAAATCGGTGACCTTGTCGCCCGAGACGCGGACCACCTTGCCGTCGCCGTCGCCGGCCTTGCGGCTCACGCC
>RGES01000480.1 GCA_009917805.1 Verrucomicrobiota bacterium | reverse complement strand
AAGATCACGATGAAGGTGATGCCCAGCACGGCGGCGGACGTGGCCGCCTCGCCGACGCCGAGGGCGGAGCGTTTGGCGACCGAGCCGCGATAGCAGCCGGCCCAGGCGGCGATGAAGCCGAAGGCGACGGACTTGATGAAGCCGACGAGGAAGCTCTTGAAGGTGATGGCCCGCACGGCCTGCGTGAGGTATTGCTCGATGCTGAGGTCGCCGGCGCAGGCGACGACCATGCCGCCGAAGACGCCGATGAAGGTGGCGAAGACCGCGAGCAGCGGCACCATCAGCGTCACGGCGAGGATGCGGGGCAGGGCGAGGTATTCGACGGGGTTGATGCCCAGGGCGCGGAGCGCGTCGGTCTCCTGGCTCACGTTCATGCTGCCGAGCTGCGAGGCGTAGGCCGTCGAGGTGCGGCCGCAGGCGATCACGCCGGTCATCAAGGCGCCCATCTCGCGGGTCATCGCCAAGGAGACGAGGTTGGCGACATAGACCGTGGCGCCGACCTGGCGGAGCTGGATGAGGCCGACGTAGGCCATGATGAGGCCGGTCAGGAAGCCCAGGAGGGCGACGATCGGGAGCGCATCGACCCCGGCCGTCTGCAGCTGGAGGGTGAAGTCGGACCAGTTCACCTTGGCGCGCCCCACGAGCATCTTCAGGAAGCCGAGCGCGGTATGGCCGACATGTTCGAAGGCGCGGCCCCAGGAACTGCCGCTTTCGACGCCCCAGTTGCCGAAGGTCTCGAGGAAGCCGCTCCGGTCGGATTCGGCTTGCGCGGACGAAGCCTTCTCCGCCATCTGCACCAGCGACTGGAGCCGGACGGGCAGGGTGGAGAGGTCTAGCTGACGGACGTTCTTGAAGTGCGCGTAAAGCCAGGCCGGCAGGGACGAGTCGAAGTCTCCCAGCCCATCGGCGACGACTTTGGCGCGGTCGCCTTTGACGACGATGGCGGGGAGCGCTTGGTCCAGGTTCCAGGAGCCTCCGATCGTGACCAAGGCGGTGCCATCGGCCAGGACTTCCGTCCGGGCAAAAGGCAAGCCTGTGGGAGCATGGGACATCCTGACTGTCAAATACTTGGGCATGCCCATGTTCACAAGTCAGAAAGGCGTGGACGGCCTCGCGCAGAGGGTCTTTGCTGGTGTTTCCGAAATGTCGACTTCACGTCTCATGGCCTT
>RGES01000479.1 GCA_009917805.1 Verrucomicrobiota bacterium | reverse complement strand
ACCACGCCGCGCAAGGGCGACCTCAAGGTCCTCTCGGTCCCGGCCATCACGACGACCCACAACAAGGAAGCCACGATCTTCGTCGGCGAGTCCCGTCCGGTCATCACCGGCTCGACGCTCTCGACCACGACCGGCGCCTCGACCTCCACGGTCTCCCAGCGCGACATCGGCATCCAGCTCAAGGTCCTGCCGCTCATCGGCAAGGACGGCGCCGTCCAGCTCCAGGTCTCGCAGTCCGTCGAAGACATCCTCGGCTCGACGATCCTCGACGGCAACGAGCAGCCGATCATCGGCCGCCGCACGACCGATTCCTACGTGAGCGCGATGAGCGGCGAGATCGTCGTCCTCGGCGGCCTCCAGCGCACGGTGACCACGAAGTCCACCTCGCGCCTCGGCCCGATCCCGATCATCGGCGACATCTTCGGCTCCTCGACCAACCTCGAGGAGAAGCAGGAGCTGATCATCTTCCTCCGGCCCTACGTGCTCAACAGCTCGGCCGTCGACAACCTCGACGCCCTCTCCCGCGCCACGAACAGCGCCCTCGGCCCCGAGGTGAAGAAGATCATCGACGCCGTCCCCGGCAAGGCGCCCGCCGCCCCCGCCGCTCCCGAAAAGAAGTAACATGCTGACCGTCGACCGGCACGGACTGCCCTCGGCCCTGGCCGAGCGCCTGACCGACGAAGCGCGCGCTTCGTTCGCGGAGACCCCGCGCGAAGGCCGCTTCAAGTTCCTCGCCCAGGCCCTCGGCCTCGACGAGGCCGCGCTCCTCGCCGAGCTCGCCCGCCTCACGGGCCTCGAGGTCCTCGAGGAGCCCGCCATCGATCCGGAGGGCATGAAGATCCTGCCCGCGCGCATCGCCTCCGAAGCCCAGGTCGTCCCGACGCTCCTGCCCGGCGGCGAAGAAGGCCGCCTCCGCCTCGTGACGGCCCTGCCGCCCGACACCGATACGGCCGACTGGGTCGCGACCTTCGCCACGCGCCGCCCGAAGTGGTACCTCGCCCCGCCCGAACGCGTCAGCGCCCTCATCAACGAGAACTACGGCGTGGGCTCCGGCAGCCTCGAGGACGAAGGCGACGATCTCCCGGCCGCTGAGGCCACCCAGGACGTCGAAGCCGACCAGGACGCCGCGGTCGTGCGCTTCGTCACCGAAGTGCTCTCGCAGGCCGTCG
>RGES01000478.1 GCA_009917805.1 Verrucomicrobiota bacterium | reverse complement strand
AGCTTGCCGATGGCTCGGTCGGCGGCGGTCGTCAGCGGATTACAACTCCAGCAGACGATAAAGAGCACGAGACAAGCGAAGGCTCCGGCCAGGCACCATGCCCACCAATACCTGCCGGCTGAGGACGCCGGCGAAGTTACTGCGGACGGGGCCTTCGCCTGGACCGGCAACGGAGCCGCCGGCAGAGGCAAAGGCGAGGCAACCGGAACCGGCAACGGGGACGGACGTCGGCCCGGAGGCAAAGGCGGCGGCAGCTCTTCTTTAGACATGTCAGCCTTTGAAACGACCGCTCAACGCCCAAGCGCCCCGTATAGTTCCTGCGGCGTCATCCAGATCACCTCGTCGCCGCGTCCCCTGGGATCAGGGCGTCCCGCATTGCAATAGATGAAGCGACCATGGACGGCGACCGGCGTCGACGGCGCTAGCATGCTCAGCACTTCCTTGGCCTGAGAGGAGGAAAAGTCCCGGGGAGCCTCGATGATCGAGATGATATATACCACGTCGTACTTCTTGCGGATCTTCGCGCGGTAAACTTTCACGCCCATGGCCTCAAGACGCTCCTGCTGCTGCTCGTTCGCACGGCTCAGAAGTCGGCTATCCATGCCCGGCTTGCTCGTCGAAGGCAGCGGAGGCGGCGTGTCCATGCTCAGGAGTTCTCGAGGTCCTTGACGGCGCCGATCGTCTGCCAGATGAAGACCACACCGAAGGGCGCTGCTAGGTTCGCAAGGCAGAGCGTGGCGGTCAGGATGCAATAGGTCAGGGAGAATCCTTCGCCGACCTTCTGATCCTGTCGCCCGCGAAGGTCAGCCAGACGATTGAATTCCTTCATCAGGCCGACGTGGGCGACGAAGTTCCAGTAGAGATTGAAGAAGGGAATGAAGCAGAAGCCGACAGCCTTACCCGGGGTCTCCTTGGCGGCACCGTCCTGGACGGACTTCCATCCGCGATGCAGGATCAGCGCATGGAATACCATCACGGGAATCGCGGCGACCAAGCTGAGGATGAGCCACATGTCCCGATCCCAGCGGTCGGCGAACATCATGATGGTGAAAAAGGCCGAAAGCGCCAAGGAGACGTGATGCAGGATGGCGAAGACGATGAGGCCGGAGGAGGAGGTGCGGGGGTGCATGATTTAGGGTGCCTTCTTTCTTGAGGACATAGCACAAGAAG
>RGES01000477.1 GCA_009917805.1 Verrucomicrobiota bacterium | reverse complement strand
CAAGGTCTGGGGTGAGACGCGGGAGACCTCCGCGGACAAGCTCAGGCTCGTCGCCGAACTCAAGGCGCGGCACACCCCGGAGTCGCTCGCCAAGGCCGACCAGGGCAAGGGCAGGGCGATTTTCGCGGGCGTGTGCGGACAGTGTCACAAGCTGTACGGCGAAGGCGGTGCGCTCGGTCCGGATCTCACCGGAAGCGGCCGTCACGACCTCAACTACCTCGTC
This sequence comes from Verrucomicrobiota bacterium, assembly GCA_009917805.1. GTDB lineage: Bacteria > Verrucomicrobiota > Verrucomicrobiia > Opitutales > UBA953 > UBA953. Next base: position 947 of record RGES01000477.1, on the reverse strand, counting down.
GAGAACATCGTCGACCCCAGCGCCGTCGTGGACGCCGCTTATTATCTGAACACCATCACGCTGAAAGACGGTCGTGTGCTCAGCGGCATCGTCGGCGCGCAGAGCGAGCGCACGCTCACGTTGCGTTCCGTCGGACAGGAGACCGTGATCGACAAGCAGGAGATCAAGTCACGCCAGACCTTGCCCATCTCGCTCATGCCGGAAGGACTCCTGCAGGCCTTCACGCCGGAGCAGCAGCGTGACCTCCTCGCCTACCTCATGGGCAATTCCCAGGTACCGATGGCGAAGTAAGTTGGCGCCGCCTGTTCAGGGCCGCGGGTTCAGGACGGGCTTTGGTCCGCTCCTGGGTCGCGTTCGTCGCGGAAGAGGATGCTGAGGGCGCCGACGACGCAGCCGGGGAGGAAGCCGAGCACCCACCAAAGAACCGGTTCCTGCAGCTCGATCAGCTTCTCCGCTTCCAAGGTCCGCGCGAGGTAGGCGAGGGTCAGCAGCGAGCCCAGCCACAGGCCTCCATGGAGCGTCCGCGACTGCCAGCCGAGCCGGCTGCGTCTCATCAATCCCGAGAACACGCCGCCGAAGAGGCCGACGATGAGGCCGGCCGCCGGGCAGGCGTCGCTGATGAAATTCTCGAAGCCGGCGGGATAGGGCTTATGGCTGACCGTCATCAGGCCGTAGCCGACGATCCATCCCAGCAAGGCGCCGGCGCCTCCGAGGAAGAGCGCGAAGGCGAGCGGGCGAAGGAGCCGCGTCGCGGTCGAAGGGCGAGCTTGGGTCATCGGAGGCATGGTCGGTTGATGGTGGTCGGACTGGGCTTGGACAAGCCCGCTCAGTGGCGGCCGCCGGCCGCGCCGAGGAAGTAGATCAGTCCGAACAGGAACTGGCCGACGTTGTAGATCGGCTCGGGGACGACGACGAGGGTGGCGAGGAGGGCGGAGGTCGTGGTGATC
>RGES01000476.1 GCA_009917805.1 Verrucomicrobiota bacterium | reverse complement strand
GATCGCCTTCGACGACCCGGAAGCCCAGGCCTTCGCTGACGTGTTCGGGTATCCAGGCGCCACGATTGGCCGAACGGAGCAGGCGGCTGAAGGAAGAGTGGCTGCCACCGCGGAAGACGCGGAAATCCCCATCGGCCCGGCCGACGGGATCCCTCTGTTCGCCGGCTTCATAAGGACCATACCAATCCGCGCACCATTCCGCGACGTTGCCGTGCAGGTCGAACAGACCCCAAGGGTTGGCGCGCTTGCGGGCGACCCGCAGGTCCTTGGCGTCGTCGCGCTGGGCGTACTCCTCCGGCAGTTTCTCGTCGGTGAAATAGAGACGCTGACGCCCACGATCGCCGAACCAATCCTGATAGCCCTTCGGCAGGCCATCGCCGTAGGCGTAGAGAGAGGTCGTGCCCGCGCGGCACGCATATTCCCACTCGGCTTCGGTCGGCAGGCGGTAGGTCTTGCCTTCCTTCTGGCTCAGCCAGGCGCAGAACTGGTTCGCGCGCGTCCAACTGATGCCATTGACGGCGTCAGCTAGGTGGCCGATTCCCGGGCGGAAATCCGGCTCCATCGCGCGCCATTGGGCCAGCGTGGTCTCGGTCCGGGCCATGCGAAACGGCTTCGTAATCGTGACCTTGTGGGCAGGGGATTCGTCCCAGTCCGGCTTGGCGAACTCCGCCGGGTGCTTGTTCTGATGGTAATCCGTGCCGGGCCCATTCTGTCCCATGACGAAGCTCCCGGCCGGAACCTCGACCAGTTCGATGCCGATGGAGTTGCGGATGACTTTCGGTTCGGCCGCGGTGGCGGCGGCGACGAGCAGCAGGAAGGCGAGTCGCATCTGGCTTGCTTCTTATTTTGAGACTTCTTGCGAAGTAGCCGACCCGCGGACGGCCTGGCCCAGCGACCAATCGGCCGGCTGGCCTTTGCGTTGGCGGGAGAGCCAGAGGACGGCGGCGGAGGACTCAGAGTCGTGTCCGCCCTCGAAGACCGTCACGCGGGCGTTGCCGGAGTTGCGGCGGAAGAGCACGGCTTTCTGACGTTCGGGGTCATCCTGTTTCTCGGCGGCGAGGGCAGCCGGGATCTTCTGCTCGCGGACCATGAAGTCGATGTCTTCGGTCGAGATCTGCTTGTCAGGCAGGGCCAGCACGTTGAAGGCGCGGAGCGAGTGGCTGACCGGCAC
>RGES01000475.1 GCA_009917805.1 Verrucomicrobiota bacterium | reverse complement strand
GATCGCGAGCAGGGCGGGCAGGATGGCTTTCATGGGAGTGACGCTAGCCGTCGGTAAGGCCGGCGCAAGCGCCTTGCGGTTCGTCGCCGCCTGGTCATGGTTCACCCAGTCATGCGCGCACCGATCGTCTTCATCTTGGTCGTGGCGAGTCTTGCTTCCTCGGCCTTGTCCGGATGCACCTATGACAAAGGCGCCCACGATGAGTTCGCCCCGGGCACTTTTCATAATCCGGAGGTTGCCGGCTCGCTTAAGTCAGCCCCTGGCCTTTTCCCTCCGCCTCCGCGTCTCAGCGAGCTTCCCGGTTCCCGCGTCAGGGAAGGGGAGTGAGGCGACCTCAGGCGAGGCCGCGCTTGGTCGACGCCGCGAAGTCCACGAAGGCCTTCACGACGCGGCTCGAAGCCTCAGGCAGCGCGCGGGCCTTCTCGATGGCCTGCGTGGTGTTGAGGCCGTCGCGGTAGAAGAGGCGGTGCATCAGCTTCGCGGTGGCGATCTCCTCGTCGGTGAAGCCCGAGCGCTTCAGGCCGACGGCGTTGATCATCTTGGTCTCGCACGGGTTGCCGTCGGCGATGACGAAAGGAGGCACGTCCTGGACGCACTTGGAGCAGGCGGCCACCATCGCGTGGTCGCCGATGCGGCAGAACTGGTGGATGCCCGCGTTCCAGCCGATGTTCACGTGGTCGCCGACGTGCACGTGGCCGGCGACGGCGGAATGGCTGGAGATGACGAGGTGGTTGCCGATCACGCAGTCATGCGCGATGTGCGAATAGGCCAGCAGGACGTTGTCGTCGCCGAGGATGGTCCATTCGCCTTCCTGGGTGCCGAGGTGGACGCTGACGTATTCGCGGAAAATATTGCGGGCGCCGACCTTGAGGCCGGGCTTGCCGGGGCGGGCCTTCAGGTCCTGCGTGCGGCCGCCGATGAAGGCGTAGGGGAAGACTTCGCACTGCGGGCCCAGCTGCGTGTAGCCATCCACGGTCGCGTGGTGGTGCACCACGCACCCGTCGCCCAAGGTGACGTCGCCGCCCACGTAGGCATAGGCGCCGATGACGACGCCCGTGCCGAGCTTGGCGCCGGCTGCGACGATCGCGGTGGGGTGGACTTGCGTGGCCATCCGGTTCAGCCGTTGGGCGAGTCGGCGATCGTGAAGAGCAGTTCGGCCGAGGAGACGCAC
>RGES01000474.1 GCA_009917805.1 Verrucomicrobiota bacterium | reverse complement strand
AAGCGGTTGGCGGTTAGCGGTTAGCGGTTGGGAACACGGAGATGCTTAAGGAAGGGGGAAGCGGTGGGCGGTTAGCGGATGGCGGTTGGGACGCAGGAGGGAAGGAGGGGGAGGATGGCTTTAGGTGGGTTTTCCTGTCCGCCAACCGCCAGCCGCTATCCGCCCAAACCTTTCTTGGTGCGCGTGTGCAGGCCGCATTCCTTCTTCTCGAAGCCGGGCCAGCGGCCGCCGCGTTCGTCGCCGCCGGAAGTCGGCAGCGTGCAAGGGAGGCAACCGATCGAGCGGTAGCCGCGGTCGTGCAGCACGTTGTGCGGCAGGCCGTGCTCCTTGAGGTAGGCCCAGACCTGGTCGCGGCTCCAGTCGACGAGCGGGTTGAGCTTCCAGACGTCGGAGTTGTCAGGGCGGGCGGCGAGCGAGAGCAGCGGCGTCACGGAACGCTCGGCGCTCTGGTCGCGGCGCATGCCGGTGATCCAGAGGTCGAGGTCGAAGAGCTTCTTGCCGAGGGAGTCGACCTTGCGGAGTTCGCAGCACTTCTCCGGATCGCGTTTCCAAAGTTCGGCGCCGTATTGGGCGGCCTGCTGTTCGACGGTCTGCGCGGGGAGCACTTCCTCGACCTTGATGCCGAGGTGGGCTTCGAGCTTCGCCTTGAACTCAAGCGTCTCAGGGAAGAGCAGGCCGGTGTTGAGGGTGAAGGCCTGGATGGGCAGTCCGGCGGTCTTGGCGAGGTGCAGGATGACCACGCCGGCGGGCTGGAAGCTCGTGCCGATGCCGGCGCGGGCGCCGAAGGTCTCGTAGGCCCAGCGCAGACGGTCCACCGGCGCCAGCGTCGCGAGACGGGCGTCGAGTTCCGGGATGCGGGCTGGGTCGAGGTCGGCCATCGACGGGCTTAGGCGGCGGGAGCGGCGGGCCAGATGGCGGCCTTATCGGCCCAATCGCCGAAGGCCTGGCCGGCCTTGCGTTCCTTGGCGTACTGCTGGAACAGGGCGCCGACGACGACGGGGATCTCGTCCGCGGGGACGGATTCCTTGAAGAGGCGAGCGAGGCGGGTGCCTTCGCGGTTGCCGCCGAGCATGAGGTTGTACTTGCCCGGAGCCTTGCCGACGAAGCCGATCTCGGCGTTGTACGGACGGGCGCAACCGTTGGGGCAGCCCGTCATGCGCACGACGAGTTCTTCGCCGGGGAAGCCG
>RGES01000473.1 GCA_009917805.1 Verrucomicrobiota bacterium | reverse complement strand
TCCTCGTCACGCCCGACAAGAAGGTCTGGCGAAGCGGGAAGTGAGGCTCTGCAGAGAGGACTGAATCGATGACGGATGGCAGAAATCCTGCTAGCCGAACCCGAAACCCTAACCAGGCACCTGACTGCTGAGACCTGAGACCCGAAAGGGATGCCCTCAGCCAATCATCCGGTCTCTGGTTTCCCTTTGAGTGACTGTCTCAGGGTAGGGACGTGATTGCCATCACGTCCGTGGGCGAACGGACGCAAGGATGTTCGAAAGACTCTGCCCGGCTCAACCCACGTGCCGTGGCGAACGGACGCCATGGCAATGTCCGCCCTGCCTATGATACAGGCTATGTCGTGACGCGGTCCCGACCCTACCCAAGGCATCATCGATTCAGCCCTCGATTCAGCCCTTAACTTAGTCCTCAATACGGTCCTCCTCATGATCCTCCGTCTGATTGCTTCGCTCTGTGCCTCCGCCTGCCTCGCCGCCGAAATTCCGGCCGCCGGTCTGATGGTCGATCTGAACGCATCCAAGGGCGTCACGCTCGACGCCGAAGGGCGCGTGACGGAATGGTCGAACCAGGCCGGACCGGAGAGCTCGCGTGCGTTCGTCGGCCAGCCGAAGGGGCGCGCCGACGCGACGTCGGGCCTGCCGACGCCGGTGAAAGGCGAGCCCGCCGCGCTTTCGTTCCGCCAGCAGGAGCTGCTCTGCCACGATGAGTCGGCCTTCGACGGTCTGATCCGCGGCGACGGCTGCACCTGGGTCGCGGTGCTGAAGGTCTACCCGCAGCGCGTCGGCCTCAAGGACGTGAACTCCTTCTTCGGCAATCTGCGCAACGGCCAGAAATACGAAGGCATCTGGGGCTGCCTGGATGACGACAACACCGTCTGGTGGGGCGCCCGCAACGGCCTCACCTTCGGCCGTTTCGACGTCAATAATCCCAAGCTCGTCGGGCCGAAGCTCGCGGAAGGGCGCTTCCATGTGCTCGCCGGCCGCCTCGGCTCAGGCCAGGGCGAAGTCCTCGCCGAATTCTTCGTCAACGACCTCAAGGCCTGCGCGACCGCGCGCTTCCCGGTCAATCCCAAGGCCGATGCGTCGAAGCTCGCGGTCGGTCAGGAGCGCGACGCGATCCAGCACCCGGGAAAAGAATCCTTCGACGGCGAGATCGCCCGCTTCCTGCTGTGGAACCGCCCGCTTAG
>RGES01000472.1 GCA_009917805.1 Verrucomicrobiota bacterium | reverse complement strand
GAGGGTCAGGATTTCGGCCCCGTTTTCGGTCACCAAAACGGTGTGTTCGAAGTGCGCGGAGACCTTGCCATCGGCCGTCCGGGCGGTCCATCCGTCGGAAGCCATGACGATCTTATGGGAGCCGAGATTGACCATGGGCTCAATGGCTAAAGCCATGCCAGGCAGCAACTTAGGTCCAGTTCCAGCCTTTCCGTAGTTAGGAATCTGGGGTTCTTCGTGCATTTTTCGGCCAACACCGTGACCCACGAAGTCACGGACGATGCCGTACCCCCCGGGGGTCAGGGCCTCCTGGATGGCCGCGGAGATGTCCCCTACCCTGTTGCCAGGCTTCACGGCGGCGATGCCGGCCATGAGGGATTTTTCGGTATCCAGGCAAAGCTGGCGGGCCCGGGCATCGACGGCCCCGACCATGACGGTCTTGGCGTTGTCCCCGATGAAACCATCCCGGCGGACGACCACGTCCAAGGAGACCAGGTCGCCGTCGCGGATGATGCGCTCGGCGGCGCCGATGCCATGGACGATCTCGTCGTTCACGGAGATGCAGACGTAGCCGGGGTAGCTGAGACGGCCCACGACGTAGCCGTGGCAGGCGCTCTCGCAACCATGGCGGGCCATCAGCCCGCGGGCGGCGGAATCCAAGCCGGCGGTCGAGATGCCCGGGACGACGAGGGTCGACAGGTCGTGCAGGACGCGAGCCGCGGCCGCGCAGGCGGCGCGCATGCGACTCACGTCATCGGCCGACTTCAAATCGATCATCCCGGAAAAAGCTTAGCGAGCGAACGCACCCCAGTGATTCAGGCCCCAGGCGATGACGCCGAGGACGAACAGGGTCAGGCAGGTCTTCTCGAGGGAACCGAGGGCGGAAGCTTCGGCGTCCGTCCGGAGGCCGGCGGCCGGCACCGGGATGCCGCCGATGCGACCTTTCTTCAGGAAGCCTTCGTAGTTGCGCTGCAGCAGGTAGGTCTCCACCTGGCGCATCGTGTCGAGCATCACGCCGACGGTGATCAGGCCGCCGGTGCCGCCGAGGAACGTCGCGAGACGCATCGGGAAGCTGAGCTGGTTGATGAAGAGGTCCGGCATCAGCGCGATGATGAGCAGGAAGATCGAGCCGGCCAGCGTGAGGCGGGTCATCACGAAGTCCAGGAACTGGGCGGTGTGCTCGCCGGGGCGGACGCCGAGGATGTAGCCGTTGTTCTTCT
>RGES01000471.1 GCA_009917805.1 Verrucomicrobiota bacterium | reverse complement strand
CGTCGCCCGCGCCCTCCGCCGCTCCCGCGCCGACCTCAAGGATCCGCGCCGCCCGATCGGTTCCTTCCTCTTCCTCGGCCCGACCGGCGTCGGCAAGACGCTCCTGGCCCGCTCCCTGGCCGAACGCATGTTCGGCGAGAAGGACGCGGTCATCCAGATCGACATGTCCGAGTACATGGAGAAGTTCACGGTCTCCCGCCTCATCGGTTCGCCTCCCGGCTACGTCGGTCACGACGAAGGCGGCCAGCTCACCGAAGCCGTCCGTCGCAAGCCCTACTCCGTCGTGCTCTTCGACGAGATCGAGAAGGCCCATCCGGATGTCATCCAGCTCCTCCTGCAGGCCCTCGAAGACGGCCGCCTGACCGACTCCCTCGGACGCGTCGTCGATTTCCGCAACACGATCATCATCCTGACGTCCAACGTCGGGGCCGACGTGCTGCAGCGCAACAACTCCGTCGGCTTCGACGTGGGCGTGGATTCCACCCGCGACTACGAGAAGCTCAAGGACCGCATCATGGACGAGACCAAGCGCGCCTTCAAGCCGGAGTTCCTCAATCGCCTCACCGACATCGTGATCTTCCAGCAGCTCGCGAAGACGCACATGACCAAGATCGTCGACATCGAGGTCGACAAGGTGGCCAAGCGCCTCCTCGACCTGGGCGTCAAGCTCGTGGTCAACGAAGCCGCCCGCGGCTACCTGGTCGACAACGGCTGGGACGAGAAGTACGGCGCCCGCCCGCTTCGCCGCGCGGTCGAACGCCTGCTCGAGGACCCGCTGGCCGAAGCCATCCTGCGCGACGACTACAACAAGGAAGAGCCGGTCATCGTCTCGGTCGGCGAGAAGGGCCTCGTCTTCACGCAGAAGAAGAGCGGCGCCGACACCGGCGCCTAAGCGATGAACCGTCTGGTCACCGCCGGCCTCCTCGGCGCGATCGCCATCGCGCTGGGGGCCTTCGGCGCCCATGCCCTGAAGGAACGCCTCGCCTTGCTCCCGGAGGCCTCCGCCTGGTGGCAGACGGCGACCTTCTATCTCCTGACCCACGCCGTCGCGATCGGCGCGATCGCGGGTCGCTCCGCCTGGCCGACGCGTCTGTGGGCCGCGGGCTCCGTCATCTTCGCCGTCACGCTCTACGCGATGGCCTTGGGCGCGCCGCGCTGGTTCGGCGCGATCACGCCGCTCGGCGGCTCTCTCCTCATCGC
>RGES01000048.1 GCA_009917805.1 Verrucomicrobiota bacterium | reverse complement strand
GGCCAGGAGCCGGAATTTCGCGTCGCCGAGGTTGAGCTTCAGGCGGACGGCGAAACGGGCGGCCTTCACGACCTGCTTCCACTTCGGCTTGTTCTCGGGCAGCGGCTTGCCGCCCAGGACGGCGGGGACGTCGTCGTAGTAGATATCCAGCTTGGACTCGTCGAGGCCGGTGCGGGCGTAGCCGGCGGCGTCGGCGAGGCGGCCCCAGTTCGGGTCTTCGCCATACCAGGAGGACTTCACCAGGAGGGAGTTGCCGATCGCGCGGGCGATCTTCTCGGCGTCGGCGCGGGTGCGGGCGCCTTCGATCTCCACGGCGACCACCTTGGTGATCTTCTCGCCGTCGCCGACGATCTTCTCGGCCAGCGCGAAGCAGACCTTGTCGAGGGCTTCCTGGAAAAGGGCGCGGAGGCCGGCCGGAGCGGAGGCGCCCACGGACACGCCGGAAACGCCGGAAGCGAGAAGCAGGACGGTGTCGTTGGTCGACATGTCGCCGTCGACGCTGACGCAGTTGAACGACTGGTCGGAGGAGGCCTTGAGGGCCGCCTTGAGCTCGGCCGGCGAAGCGGCCGCGTCGGTGCAGACGAAGGCGAGCATCGTGGCCATGTTCGGCTCGATCATGCCCGCGCCCTTGGCGATGCCGGCGATGGTGATGGTCTTGCCCTCCCAGACGAAGCGCGCGGTCACGGACTTCGGACGGGTGTCGGAGGTGAGGATGGCGTGGGCGGAGCGCACGCCCTCGGCGGCGTCGCGCGAGAGGCGGGTGGCCGAGACCTTGATGCCTTCGGCGACCTTGGCCATCGGGAGCAGCTCGCCGATCCGACCGGTGGAGCAGACGAGGAAAGCTTCGTTCGGCGCGCCCACGGCGGCGGCGGAAAGCCGGGCCATCGCGGCGGCGTCGGCGTCGCCCTGGGCGGCCGTGCAGGCGTTGGCGTTGCCGCTGTTGCCGACGATGCCGCGGATCTTGTCCGCGGACACGGCGAGCACCTGCTGGCAGAACCGCACCGGGGCGGCCTTCACGTCGTTGGTCGTGAACACGCCGGCGGCGGCGCACGGATGGTCGGCGACGACGAGCGTCAGGTCGAGGCGGTCGGCGCCCTTGTTACGGATGTCGCAACCGGCGGCGCCGACGCGGAAGCCGGGCACGTCGGAGACGCCCGGCGAATCATTGGTGAACTCGATGGACATGGAAAATCAGCGAAGGCCTTCGGACTCGTCCCAACCCATCATCAGATTGAGGTTCTGGACCGCCTGACCGCCGGCACCCTTCAGGAGATTGTCGATCACCGAGGTGATGATGAGATTGCCGGTGCGCGCGTCGGCGACGACGGAGCAGGCGACCCGGTTGGTATTGGTCACGTGGGCGCTATCAGGGAATTCGCCCGACTTGAGCAGCGTCACGAAGGGACGGCCGGCGTAGGCCTTCTGCCAGACGGCTTCGACCTGCGCGACGGTGACGCCGGGGGCGGGCACGACGATGGTCGTGGCGATGCCCCGATGCATCGGGGCGAGGTGCGGGTTGAACTGGACCACGACCGGCTGGCCGGCGGCCACGCCGAACTGCTCCTCGATCTCGGCGATGTGCCGGTGGCCGGGGATGCCGTAGGCCTTGATCGAACTGTCGCGCTCGGAGAACAGGAAGCCCACGTCGGCCTTCTTGCCGGCGCCGGAGACGCCGCTGTAGGAGTTGATGATCAGGCGACCCGGCTCGGGCTTGAGCAGCCCGGCGCGGAGGAGCGGCACGAGCGGGACCTGGATGCTGGTCGGGTAGCAACCCGGGCAGGCGATGAGCTTCGCCGACTTCCAGGCGTCGTCCGTCTGGAGCTCGGGGATGACGTAACGGGCCTGCGCGGCGAGGGCCGGGGCCGGATGGTCGTGACCGTAATACTTTTTGTAGAGCGCCAGGTCGCGCAGACGGAAATCGGCGGACAGGTCGAGGACCCGCTTGCCGGCCGCGACGAGCGGCGCGGCGTATTCGGCGGCGACGCCGTGAGGCAACGCCAGGAACCAGACGTCCACGTCGGACTTCGCGCACTCCTCGGGGGAGGACGCGGAGAAGGTCAGGGCGCCGTCCACGATGCCGCGGAGGCGAGGGATCTCATCGGCCACGGCCTTGCCGGCCAAGGTACGTGAACAGACCGCGGCGAGCTTGACCCGCGGGTGGCGGGCCAGGACGCGGACGAGCTCCTCCCCGGTGTAGCCGGAGGCGCCGACGATGCCGACCTTGGTCAGGTTTTGGGACATGGCTTGGGAGTTTGGTTGGTTTGGATGACGAAGTGATGGCGGGACACGAGGAACTGGGCAACAAAAAGGCCCCGGGGTGCCGGGGCCTTCGAGGTTTCCTGTCCCTTCGCGGATTAACGCTTGGAGAACTGGAAGCGCTTGCGGGCGCCGGGGCGGCCGGGCTTCTTACGTTCGCGCATACGACCGTCGCGGGTAAGGAGACCTTCTTTCTTGAGAGGAGCGCGGAGGGTGGCGTCCATCTTCTGGATCGCGCGGGCGAGACCATGGGAGATGGCACCGGCCTGGCCGTTGGGGCCGCCGCCGATGACGCGGACAACGACGTCGAGCTGGCCATCGAGGCCGGCGGTCGTGATCGGGAGGGTGGCGGACTTCACCAGGGCCTCGGTGTAAAGGTACTCTTCGACGGGCTTGCCGTTGACGACGATGGAACCGGTGCCGCGGGAAAGGCGGACGCGGGCCGAGGCGGTCTTACGACGGCCGACGGCGAGGATGGCGGAGGACTTGGCGCTCATTTAAAAAGTGCGAGGACGATTAGACCTTCTTGGCCTCGGGGAAAGGCTGAGGGTTGTTGGCGGCCTGGTCATGCTTGTCGCCGGCGTAGACGCGCAGCTTCAGGAGCATGGCGTTGGCGAGGCGGTTCTTGGGGAGCATGCCCTTGACGGCGTGGGTGACGAGGAACTCGGGGCGACGCTCGCGCATGGCGGCGGCGGTGCGGCGGTAGGCGGTACCGACCCAGCCGGTGTAGAACATGTAGGTCTTGTCCTCTTCCTTGGAACCCGTGAGGCGGACCTTGTCGGCGTTGATCACGATGACGTAATCGCCGGTGTCGACGTGGGGGGTGTAGGTGGGCTTGTGGCGGCCGCGGAGAATATTGGCGATTTTGACGGCGAGACGGCCCAGGACCTGGTCCTTGGCGTCGACGACGTACCAGGTCTTGTCCTTGAGCTGCACGTTCTTGGCTAGCGTGGTCTTCATAAAGAGGGAAAGCGGGAACATGGCGCAGCCCTTGGCCGCGCCTCCCTGCCCTACCTTATAATGAGGGGGTTGGCTTAGAAGCGGAAGTTAGCGAAGACGCGGGCCCAGGCGGAGCCACCGGCGGTCTTCACCTGGCTGTCGGTGTTATAGGCCCAATTGGCGCCCACACCCAGCTCGGCACCCCGGCCGACCTGACGGGTAAGGTCGAGGGAGGCGCCCAGGTAGCCATAAGCGTTCTTGGAGGCGTAGACGGAGGCCGAAGCATCGCTCAGGCCGCCGTAGACCTTGGTCACGATATCGACGCCGGAAAGGCCGATGCTGGAGCCGGCGAAAGTCTTGGAACCGGCGACCTCGACCGTGAACTGCTGGAGGTCGAGGCTGTAGTAGGCGTAGATCGAAGGCTTGAGGGCGACGTTGGCGAAGGAGACGCCCGCGTAGGCCTCGGAGTTGGCGGCGAGCTGCGTGAAACCGTCGGCCCCGATGCTGTGTGCCGTCGGGGCGGTCATGCGCTGGAAGCCGACGTCGACCTCGCCGAAGCCGTAGTCCTTGCGCGCGCCGAAGGTGTAGGTGCGCTCCATCGCGTCCGCGTTGAAGAAGTTGGCGTAGAGCGAGGTGCCGGAAAGACCCGGGACGCTGTAGTCCAGGGTGACGGCGGCCTGGAAGAGGCCGTCGGTCGAGGAGCGCTCGATGCCGCGGAAGACGTTCTTGCCGCTCCACGAAGCGCTGCCGCGCAGGGAGAGGTCGGTGGCCGAGGCGGCGACGGGCGCCGGAGCGGGGCTCTGGGCGTTGACGCCGGCGACGAAGACGGACAGGGACAGGGCGATGAGGGCGTGCTTCATGGAAGTGGTGTTTAGGCCTTTATTTCCGCCCAAAAACAACCCGTTGGCAAGCCCCAAGGGGCCGCCAACGGCGAGGCGCGGACGATGCGGCGTGACGCGACGGTCACATCGACGCGATGATCGCGTCGCCGAACTCCGAGCACTTGATCTCGGTGGCGCCCTGCATCTGACGGGCGAAGTCGTAGGTCACGCGACCGCCGCCGATCGCGCCGTTGAGGCCCTTGAGCACGAGGTCGGCCGCTTCGGTCCAACCCATGTAACGGAGCATCATCTCGCCGGAGAGCACGACGGAGCCCGGGTTGACGACGTCCTTGTTGGCGTACTTCGGCGCGGTGCCGTGCGTGGCTTCGAAGATCGCGTGGCCGGTGAGGTAGTTGATGTTGCCGCCCGGAGCGATGCCGATGCCGCCGACCTGGGCCGCGAGGGCGTCGGAGAGGTAGTCGCCGTTGAGGTTGAGGGTCGCGATGACGTCGAAGTCCGTCGGGCGGGTGAGCACCTGCTGGAGCGTGATGTCGGCGATGGCGTCCTTGATGATCAGGCCCGCGCCCGGCTTGCCTTCCGGGATCTTGCACCAGGGGCCGCCGTCGATCTCCTCGGCGCCGAACTCGCTCTTGGCGAGGTCGTAGCCCCACTTCATGAAGGCGCCTTCGGTGTACTTCATGATATTGCCCTTATGGACGAGGGTCAGCGACTTGCGCTTGTTGGTGATGGCGTACTGGATGGCCGAGCGGATGAGGCGCTCGGAACCCGGACGGGAGACCGGCTTGATGCCGAGGCCGACGGTGGCGGGCTGCTCGGCGCCGAAGCGGATCTTCTTAAACTCCTTCGGGAAGTTCGTCTTGATGAACTCGAGGGTCTTGAGGGCGACCTCGGAACCGGCTTCGAAGTCGATGCCGGCGTAGATGTCCTCGGTGTTCTCGCGGAAGATCACCATGTCGACCTTGCCGGGATTCTTCACGGGCGAGGGCACGCCGGTGAACCACTGCACCGGGCGAAGGCAGACGTAGAGGTCGAGCTGCTGGCGCAGCGCGACGTTGAGGGAGCGGATGCCGCCGCCGGTCGGCGTGGTGAGCGGGCCCTTGATGCCCACGAGGTAGTCGCGGAAGGCGGTGAGGGTCTCTTCCGGGAGCCAGTTGCCGGTCTGCTTGAAGGCCTTCTCGCCCGCGAGAACCTCGAGCCACTCGATTTTGCGCTTGCCCGCATAGGCCTTGGCGACCGCGGCGTCGAGGACGCGGACGGAGGCCCGCCAGATGTCCGGGCCGGTGCCGTCGCCCTCGATGAAGGGGACGACCGGCCGGTCGGGGACGGTGAGTTTGCCGTTGGCGATGGTGATGCGGCCGGATGCAGGGGAGCTCATGGTAAGTGGCAGATAACAAACCTTGGACCGGGGGCCGGTTTCAAGCCAATACGCAGGCGGCGACCGGGGAAAAAGAAAAGGACCCCCTTGCGAGGGTCCTTGTGATGACCGGGAGTGCCGGCGCCATCCGCCCCGAAGGACGGAACAGTCAGAGAAGAATTACTTCTTCTTCGACTTGGTGGCCTTCTTGGCGCTCTTCTTAGCAGCAGCCTTCTTTTTAGCCATAGGTGTGTCCTTTTTTTGGATCGTTGTTGGGTTTGAGGGCAGCGCCTGAAGCGCCACCCTGACGATTCGCCCCACGCTCACCCGGGCGTTGCGCGCCTGGCGGGTGATACGAGTACGGAGCTCCGACGGTACGCGGAAAGAAACCTGGCGGGACCGGGTGGTCTCCAGGGAAGGACGGGAGTCATCGTAACGGTCGAGCGCGTGACGGATCACTTCGCTCAAGGTGCTCAGACCGGACCGATGCTGGAAGGCGACCACTTCGGAATGAAGCTTCGGGGGAAGCGACACGGTGATCAGGCTTTCGCTCGGGGTTTCGGTTCGGTTCGTCACGTTGCGGTTAACTCTTGATAAGATACATAGGTATAACCCGCGCTTGCGCAAGAGGAAACTTTCATGTCACCGGAACGTCATCCGACGACGCGTAAAAAATCTGTTCGGTCGCGTCATCGTAAACGTGAAATCGATACGCTCGCGGAACGTGCGGACGGTTGACCGCGGCGCCGCGCGCCGACACGATGACCTCATGAGCGACCACGCGCACGACGACGGACACGAAGCGCCGGGCGAGTGGAAGCAGCTCGCCTTCCTCGCGGCCGTGAGCGGCGTCCTCGGCCTGCTATCATTGGTCGCGGAGCAGTTCCTCGGGAAAGGTTCGGCCTGGGCGCTCGCCCTCGTCGCCGGCTCCTGCCTGGCCGGCGGATGGGATGCCGCCGTCGACGGATGGGCGGCGCTGCGCGCCCGGCGCGTCGACGTCCACCTGCTGATGATCGTCGTCGCGGTCGGCGCCTGGATCGTCGGCGCCCAGTGGGAGGGCGCCCTCCTGCTTTTCCTCTTCTCGACCGCCGGCGCCATCGAACATTACGCGATGGACCGCACCCGCGGCGCCATCGACGCCCTCCTCGACAAGTCTCCGAAGCACGCCCGCCGGCTCGGTCCGGATGACGTCGAGACGGAGGTGCCGGTAGCCTCCCTGCTCCCCGGCGACCGCATCGCCATCCTGCCCGGCGAACTCGTCCCGGCGGACGGCAAAGTCCTCTCCGGCGAGAGCGCCGTGGATGAATCCAACCTCACCGGCGAGGCGAAACCGGCCCCGAAACACGCCGGATCCGAGGTCGCCGGGGGTACGCTCAACTCCTGGGGCCGCCTGATCGTCGAAGTCACCCGCGCCGAACGCGACAGCGCCCTGCAGCGTATCGTGCGGCTGATCCGCGAAGCCCAGGACAGCAAGGCGCCGGCCCAACGGGCCATCGACAAGTGGGGTGACGCCTACGCGATCTTCACCCTCTCGGCCTCGGCGCTGTTCTATCTCTACCTGAAGTTCGCGATCCCGGCTGGCTACGAAACTTCCGCCCAAGACGCCCCTCTTTACAGAGCGATGACCTTGCTGGTGGTGCTCAGTCCCTGCGCCTTGGTCCTTTCCGTTCCTTCGGCCGTCCTTGCGGCCATCGCCGCCGGCGCCCGCCAAGGCATCCTCTTCCGCGGCGGCGCCGCCGTCGAGCGCCTGGCCGACGTCGATTGCGTCTGCTTCGACAAGACGGGGACGCTGACCGCCGGGGTCCCTGAGGTGGCGGCCTTGGAGGTCTTCCCCGGAGGAACCGATCGCAAACGCGCCCTCAGCGCCTTCCTCACCTTGGAGTCCGCCACCACCCACCCCTTCGCCGCCGGGGTCGTCCGGGCCTGCCTTAAAGAAGGAGCCAGCCAGCTTCCCGTCCAAGGCCTGTCCAATTCTCCCGGCCAAGGCGTCGCCGGCACCGTCGCCGGCACCCGCTGGAGCGTCGGCACCCGCGAGTTCGTCGGCGGCGGCGCCCTGCCGCCCGCGACGGTCGCCGAAGGCGCCATCGTCAGCGAAGTCTGGGCCTCCGACGGCACGGTCACCATCCGCGCCACGCTGGTCGACCGGATCCGCGACGAAAGCCACGCCACCCTCGCCGCCCTCCATGCCCGCAAGATCCGTACGGTGATGCTCACCGGCGACCGCGAGGAAGCCGCCGCGGTGGCCGCCCGCCAGGTCGGCATCCAATCCTACGCCGCGGCGCTTACGCCGGACGCCAAGATGGCCGCGATCCGCCGCTTCTCCGCCGAAGGCCACGTGGTCGCGATGGTCGGCGACGGGGTCAACGACGCCCCGAGCCTCGCCGCCGCCGACGTCGCCATCGGCATGGGCGGACGCGGCAGCGACGCCGCCCTCGAGTCGAGCGACCTCGTGCTGACCGACGACCGCATCGGTCGCCTGGTCGACGCGATCGAGCTCAGCCGCAGCGCCCGCCTGGCGATCCGCTTCAACGTGCTCATCTCGGTCGGCGCCGCCCTCGGCATGGCCGCCTACGTGATCTTCCGCGGCGCCCCCCTGCCCTTGGCCGTCAGCGTCCACGAAGGCAGCACGATCGTGGTCTGCCTCAACGGCCTGCGCCTCCTCGCCCACCGTCCCCGCCGGTAAACAAGAAGGCCCCCGGGCGAACCCGGAGGCCTCGTCGGCGTCCGCCGGGGAGCTTAGCGCAGCTCGCGACCGGCGCTGTCGAAGAGCTTGAACGCCTCGATGCTGTAGGTCTGGTCGGGCTTGGTGCCGAGGCGGACCTTGCAGGACTTCATCAGGTCGCGGAAGAACTCGCGGTCTTCCGTGATGATGCGCTCGAGGTTCACCGGGTGCAGGAGGATGTTGATCTCGATCTCCTTGTCCGGACCGACGGACTCGCGCAGGCGGCGGATGACGCTGAGGAGCTTGCGCTGGATCTCGACGGAGACGGTGCGGGGATTCTTGACGATACCGCGGCCCTGGCAGTGCGGGCAGGCCGTGTACATCGAGGTCGTGTTGGACTCCGTATGGCGCTGACGCGTCATCTGGAGCACGCCGAGCTGCGAGATGGGCAGGATCTGGTGCTTGGCGCGGTCGTCTTCCATCGCGTCACGCAAGGTGTCGAAGACCTTCTTCCGGTCCTTCGGGTTCTTCATGTCGATCGTGTCGATCATGATGAGGCCGCCGAGGTTGCGGAGCTTGATCTGGCG
>RGES01000470.1 GCA_009917805.1 Verrucomicrobiota bacterium | reverse complement strand
AGCAGGATCGGCGTGATGTCGCGGCCGTCGATGACCGGCGACGCGGGCACGGTGCCGCCGGCGAGGGAGACGAAGGTCGGAAGAAGGTCGATCGTGCCGGCGACGGCGTCGTTGACGGAACCCGCGGGCACGTGACCTGGCCACCACGCGATCGTCGGTTCGCGCATGCCTCCTTCCCAAGTCGAGCCCTTGCCGCCGCGGAGCGGGCCGGCGCTGCCGCCGTCGGTTCCCTTGATCAGCCATGGACCGTTGTCGCTCGTGAAGACCACGAGCGTGTCCTTATCGAGACCTTGCGAGCGGAGCGCCTCGAGCACCTGACCGACGCTCCAGTCGACTTCCTCGACCCAATCGCCGAAGCGACCGTTCTGGGATTTGCCGGCGAAAGCCGCGCCGGGGTGGATCGGCGTGTGGACCGCGTTATGGGCGAAATAGAGGTAGAAGGGCTTGTCCTTGTTACGTCCGATGAAGTCGACGGCCTCCTTGGTGTAGATTTCGACCAGGCGGGTCTGGGCGTCCCCGTCCATCAGTTCGACGATCTTCTCATCCCGCAGGAGGGGCACGACCGGGATTTTCGTGTCGGCCGACTTCTTGAGCATGTCGTTCGAATAGGGGATGCCCAGATAGTGGTCGAAGCCCTGGCGGGTAGGCAGGAATTCGGGCTGGTCGCCCAGGTGCCACTTTCCGATGATTTGGGTGGTATATCCTTTATCCTTAAGTCTTTCTGCTACAGTAACTTCAGTCGGATTTAACCCCACGGATTGACCGGGGAAATAGACCCCAGGGACCGAGACCCGGGCACCATAGCAACCGGTCATCATCTGGGCGCGCGAAACCGAGCAGACCGGGGCGGCGTAGAAACTGGTCAGCTTCATGCCCTCCTTGGCCATCCGGTCGAGGTGGGGGGTGCGCTGCTTGGTCGCCCCATAGGGTCCGATGTCCCCATAACCCATATCATCGATGAAGATCACCACCACGTTGGGCTGGCGGGCCGAGGCGACCGCCGTAAGCAAGGCGGCCAGCAGGACGGAAAAGGATTTCATAGGGGTACCTCAGTAGAACAAACCCATCGGCGTTTAGTTGCAAGGTTCCCTCCTGACCCCTGCCGGCGCTACGGACCCCGATTAGAAGCGATAAAAACGGCCTTTTTGCCCCTTCCCGCTTGCTCCTATGGGGGGGCATCCTAACTTGCGGCCAACGACCA
>RGES01000469.1 GCA_009917805.1 Verrucomicrobiota bacterium | reverse complement strand
ATCCTTCCAGGTCTGCTCGGTCAGCGGGTTCCCGGCGGCGCCTTCGACGATCTCGCGGTTGCAGTCGATCTTGCGCCGCGTGACGCGGCAGATGATCACGTGCGGATGCTGGCCGGTGCGCGCGACGAACTCGTCGTCGATGGCCCGCGCGAGCTCCTGGGTGTTCGTGTCGAAGGCGAACGTGCCTTTCTCGCGGTCAGGGAGCTCGTCCGGCTTGTCGCGTCCGCCGTGCGGCGCGGAGAGCACGAACGGCAGGCTACCGGCGATGTATTCGACGTATTGCTTGCGGCCGAAGTACGTCTTGCCGGGTTCGGGCGTCTCGGCGGCGCGCAGGACGACGGAGGCTGCCAGCAGGCAGACGCAGAGGAGGCGGGGCATGCCGTATCCAAAACCGAACTACCCGCAGGGTCAAGCGGCCGTGGGTCAGCGGACGGCGCCGCCGGCGACCAAGGCGCGGATGGCGGCGTCTTCCGGGACGTCGTCCGCGGTGCTGGCCGCGCCGATGCCGTCCTGGAGCACGAAGCGGAGCTTGCCGCCGCGGACTTTCTTGTCGCGACGCATCGCGGCGAGCATGGGGTCGAGCGGGAGCGGCGCGCGCAGCGCGACGGGCAGGGCGTGCGACTTCAGCGTCGCCTCGACCTGTTCGGCCTGGGCGGCGGTGCAATGTCTCAGCTCGGCGGAAAGGCGCGCGGCCATCACGAGCCCGATCGCGACGGCTTCGCCGTGCAGGTAGGTGCCGTAGCCGGCGGTGGCTTCGATGGCGTGTCCGAAGGTGTGGCCGAGGTTGAGGAGGGCGCGGCCGCCCTGGGCGCTGGTCTCGCGTTCGTCGCCGGCGACCACGGCGGCCTTAATCTCGACGCAGCGGCGGATGACGCGCGGGAGCAGGGGGTGGTTCCAGGCGAGCGGCGACATGGCCGAAGTCATCAAGCACGGCATCATCGCCGACGCCGACCTCTTCGGGCTCCTCGAACAGAACTCGCCGCTCGGCTGGAAGCATCCCCTGCTCCCACGCGTCATCCGCCGCTGCGTCGAGATCAAGGCAGCCGTGGTCGCCGGCGACGAACGCGAGACCAGCGCCCAGGGAGGCCGCGCGCTCCTCAACCTCGGCCACACCTTCGGCCATGCCATCGAAGCCACCGCCGGCTACGGCACCTACCTGCACGGCGAAGCCGTCGCGATCGGGCTCGTGATGGCCGCGCGCCTTTCCGCCGA
>RGES01000468.1 GCA_009917805.1 Verrucomicrobiota bacterium | reverse complement strand
AGTCCCTCTACTGGTACGGCATGCACGGCACCGTCGCGGGCAACTGGGCGGTCTGCAAGAGCGACCTACTCATCTGCATCGGCGCGCGCTTCGACGACCGCATCACCGGCGCCATCGAGAAGTTCGCCCCCGAGGCGACGATCGTCCACGTCGACATCGACCGCTCGGAGCACCACAAGAACAAGTTCGCCGACCACCCCGTCCACTCCGACGCCAAGCACGCCCTGGCCCGCTGGACCGCGCTCGCGCGCAAGGGCTTCCGCAAGCCCGACCTGAAGGCCTGGTACGAGACCATCAACGGCTGGAAGCGCCAGCATCCCTTCCCCTTCACCTTCGACCACTCCAAGACCGAGCACATCCTCCCGCAGGAGGCCGTCCAGGTGCTCCACGAGGAGTCCAAGGGCAAGGCCATCATCTCGACCGGCGTGGGCCAGCACCAGATGTGGGCCCCCCAGTACTACCACTTCGACGAGCCCCGGACCTTCATCTCCTCGCTCGGCGCCGGCACCATGGGCTTCGGCCTGCCCGCCGCCATCGGCGCCAAGGTGGCCCGCCCGGACAAGCAGGTCATCGACATCGACGGCGACGGCTCCTTCCTGATGAACATCCAGGAGCTCGCGTGCATGAAGATCGAGAAGATCAACGCGAAGATCCTCATCCTGAACAACCAGCACCTGGGCATGGTGGTGCAGTGGGAAGACCGCTTCTACGCCGGCTCCCGCGGCCACACGATCCTCGGCGACGCCAAGAACATCGGCTCTCCCGACAACCCGGGCGGCCTCTACCCTGACTTCGTCAAGATCGCCAACGGCTTCGGCATCAAGGCCCGCCAGGTCATGAAGCGCGAAGACCTCCGCGCCGCCATGCGCGAGATGCTCGACCACGAAGGACCTTACCTCCTCGACGTCATCGTGCCCTACACCGAGCACGTGCTGCCCTTCATCCCGCAGAAGAAGTCGGCGATGGAGATCCTGACGAAGTAATCGCGGAGCGATTACTTCGAGGGGGCACGTGGGCAAGGTGACACGTGGGCTAGGGGAAGAAATGAACGGGGGCGCGAAAGCGCCCCTGCTGCTTTGGGGCGTCATGCATCGGGTAGGGTCGGGACCGCGTCACGACATAGCCGCATCGAGGTAGGGGCAGCACCGCGTGCTGCCCTAGCTGTATCGGGTAGGGCCGGCCATCCTTGGCCGGCCGCGGCCGAGCAGGGATGCTCG
>RGES01000467.1 GCA_009917805.1 Verrucomicrobiota bacterium | reverse complement strand
ATGGGCGACGGTCTCGCTGAAGTCCGCCAGGTTCATCGTCTTGGCGCCGTGGGTCATGCTGCGGCGACCGTAGCGGATCTCCTTCAGGGCCATCACTTCGTCCTCTTCGAGCAGGCGCTGCAGGTAGGCCACCTTCTGCTTCACCCAGTCGGTGAGGTCCGCGCGGGCGGCGAGGGCGGCGAGGTTTTCCTTGGCGTCCTTGATCAGCCTCGAGCGGATGAGTTCCTCGATCTGCTCGAGCTTCTCGGCGATCACGGCTTCCGCGACGGCGGCGGCCACGTTGGCGTCCGCCGGCAGGACGGAGAAGGCGGCGAGGTCGAGTTCCGGCAGCGCCAGGATCGCCGGGCCGAAGGTCACCGGTTCGCCGTCCTTGGTCACCGCGGAGAAGTTCACCGCGAGGAGCGAGTCCGCGCGGGCCGCCGGGCCGACCTTGAGTTCGACCACGGCCACGAGCGAAGAGGCCCAGGGCAGGGTGCCGAGCTTGCGGTTCGTGGCGCGGCCCTCCTCGAGGAAGTCCCCGAGGATGCGGGCTTGGACGTCGCTGCCGCCCTGGATCTCCACGCGGACCTGGCGGAGGAAGGCGTTGGACAGGATGGCGAACTGCTCCTCGAAGGCCTCGTCCAGGTCGTCGGCGGTCTGGCCGAAGTTGGCGGCGCCTTCGCCGGCGCGGGCCATGCCGGTCATGAGCGTCTCGTTGAAGCCATGGCCAAGGCCGACGGTGGAGGTGGTGATGCCGGCGGCCGCGGCCCGGGCGACGTGCTGGCAGATCGCGGTCTCGTCCGTCAGGCCGTGGTTGGCCTGGCCGTCGCTGAGCAGGATGACGCGGGCGATGCGGTCCTTGCGGGTGAAGGGAGCGAGCTGCTTGACAGCTTCTTCCCAGCCGCCGAAGAGGTCGGTCGAGCCGCGCGAATCGATGGCTTTGATGCGGCGGACGAGCTCTTCGCGGTCGGTCACCGTGGTCAGGGGCTGGACGACTTCGATGCTTTCGTCGAAGGCCACCACGGAGACGCGGTCATCGGCACGCAGGCCGCGGACGATGCGGACGGCGCTTTCGAGGGCGGCCTCGAGAGGACGGCCGGACATCGAGCCGGAGCGGTCGATGACGAGGGCGAGGTCGAGCGGGGCGCGGGGAGTGGCGACCGTGTCCGCCGGCTGGCTCGGGGCGACGATGCGGACGAGGACGTGCGTCGCTTCGGAGGCGGCGCGGAGGAAGCCCTTCTT
>RGES01000466.1 GCA_009917805.1 Verrucomicrobiota bacterium | reverse complement strand
CGAAGGGCTTCGGGGTCAGGCTGGAGAGGGGGCCGGAGGCACGGCTGCCCATCGCGTTGAGGTTGTTCTTGGCGGTCGGAGGCATCGGAGGTTCCCATCCCTTGGGTGCGCCCGTGATGATCACCGGCTTGAAGGTGTTGTCGCCTACGCGGAGGTTGTCCGCGATGATGCCGTTCTGCGAATGGCGCCAGCAGTGGATGGCCTCGCCGTCGCTCTTGATGATGTTCCCGATGACCTCATAGCCATCGAGGTTGAAGTTGGGTTCGATGGAGGTCGTCTTGGTATCCATGTAATTGTAGTTACAGCGGAAGTTCCGGATCTGACCACGGAAGGAAGGATGGCCGAGCAGATAGCCGCTGCCGTTCGGATTGATCGTACGGGTGAACTGCACCGTGATGTTCTCGGCGTCGAAGGATTCGCCCGGGCCGACCCTCCCGCCGGGCAGGAACTTGCCCGTGTGTTCGCCGTAGGCCATCACCGAGCGGTTCGTGTCGGTCATCGTGATGCCTTCGACGAGCACGTTGCGGACGCGGCCGTGGGCGAGCACGCAGGCGTTGATGTTCTTCACCAGGAAACCCGGCTGGACATTGCGGGAGGCGTTCATGTCGATCGTGCCCTTGCCGGTGATACGGACACCGGAGATGACGTCGGGCTGCCGGCCATGGCCGATGCGGATGCCGTAGGCCTCGGGGCCGTCATAGCTGACGTACCAGACGCTGCGGACGTTGTGGCCGGTCTTGCTGCCGAACTTCACCTTCACGCCGCGACTGAGCTCCTGCCAGTCGCCCGTGATCGGGGTGCGCTTATGGGAGGTGTCGTTGAACTTGTCCCCCCATGCGAAAGTGTCGGGCTTGCCGTCCTTGCCTTCGCTGTCGGTGATGATCGTGAACTCGCGGACGCCGCTCAGGTCGTAGTCGCCGCCGATCTCGAGGTCGTCGAGTTTCTTGCCGGCATCCTGGTCGGTCGTGATCTCGCCGGCCTTCTCGAGTTTGCAGAAGTCGTCGGCGAGCTTGAGCGTCGCGCCGGCCATCAGCTCGATCTCGACGGACTTGTCGACGTAGAGGATGGCGCGGTGCTTCTTCAGGCCATGCTGATGCAGGCCGGGCAGGAAGGTCAGCTTGTCGCCGGGCGCGGCGGCATCCATCACCGCCTGCGGGTCGTCGCCCGGCTTGATCTTGTGTTCGGCCGCGAAGAGGGAGGTCGCGAGAAGAAGGGAGAGCAACGAACGC
>RGES01000465.1 GCA_009917805.1 Verrucomicrobiota bacterium | reverse complement strand
AGTTCGGCGGGTTTTAATGCACAACCCATTTCCAAACATAGATTTAGGAAACTTGGTTGGTCGTTAAATCCCACCGGATCCGAGTCAAAGACAGGGGAAATGGCGGTCACTTCGGCCTGCGGGAGCTGGCCGAGCAGCCGAATGGCTTCGTTTAGATGGTATACCCGGTCCCCGAGGTTGCTGCCTAGACCCAGTAAATAGCGCTGGCGGGCTCCGCTCACGCTCGCTCGCGCCGGATTTTGACGGAAATCGCGTCGAATTCGGCCGCCACGGGGGCGAACGGCTTGGTGACCTCGACGGTCACGGCCTTCACCACCGTGAATGTCCCGAGAATCCTGGCCGCAATCTGCTGGGCCAACGTCTCGATGAGGTAGACCGGCTTGCCGGTCAGCTGACCCTCGACGGTCCGGATGACCTCCGCGTAGTTCACGGTCAGCTTCAGGTCGTCGGCCGCGGCGGCCGGTCGGGTGTCGACCTCCAGGTCCACGGAGACGGTGAACCGCTGGCCGAGGCGTTTTTCCTCGGGGAGCGCCCCGTGGTGTCCGAAGGACTTGATGCCGGCGATCCTGATGATGTCCACGGAGCGATGAATGCCGGGACGGACCGCCCCTGCAAGCGCCTTCCGCATTTGTTAGAAGTCCCCACTTGACCACCCTTCCAAGGGTCGCTGACAGTCCGCGGAACACCATGCCTAAGAGGACCGATATCCGTACCATCCTCATCATCGGCTCGGGTCCGATCATCATCGGCCAAGCCTGCGAGTTCGATTATTCCGGCACCCAGGCGTGCAAGGCCCTCCGCGAGGAAGGCTACCGCGTCATCTTGGTGAACTCGAACCCGGCCACGATCATGACGGACCCCGAGACGGCGGACGTCACCTACGTGGAACCCCTCACGGTCGAATCCGTGGAACGCATCATCGCCAAGGAGAAGCCCGACGCGCTCCTCCCGACGCTCGGCGGCCAGACGGCGCTCAACCTTTCGCTCAAGCTCGCGCGCACCGGCGTGCTCAAGAAGCATGGCGTCGAACTGATCGGCGCGAAGGAGGAAGCGATCGAACGCGGCGAAGACCGCGAGATCTTCAAGAAGCTGATGCTCGACATCGGCCTCGACGTCCCGCGCTCCCGCGTGGTCAAGACGCTCGACGCCGCGCGCGAGACCATCGCCCTCATCGGCGGCGAGTTCCCCGTCATCATCCGCCCGTCCTACACGCTCGGCGGCACCGGCGGC
>RGES01000464.1 GCA_009917805.1 Verrucomicrobiota bacterium | reverse complement strand
TGAGGGCGCCCTTGGAGACGCTGTAAGGGAGGAGGTTCGGTTCGCCGGAGTAGGCGTTGACGCTGCCGATGTTGAGCACCGCGCCGCGGGCCTTGGACAGATGGGGCAGGGCGGCCTGGATGAGCAGGAACGGCACGACCGTGTTCACCGCGAGCATCTTGTGGAAGAAGGCCGCATCGGTCGTCTGGATATTGCCTTGGGCGATGATCGCCGCGTTGTTCACCACGCCGTCGAGCTTGCCGTAGGTCTTCACCGCGAGGTCGACCAGGCGCTGCGGGCAGCCCGGGGACATCAGGTCTTCGATGTGAGCAACCCCGACTGGAGCTCCGAGTTCGGTCAGTACTTCATCGGCGAGATCCTTCTCGAGCCCGTGGATGACGACCTTGGCGCCTTCGCGCACGCAGCGCTTGGCGATGGCCTTGCCGATGCCGGTCGTGCTGCCCGTGACGAGGATGACCTTGTCTTGCAGGCGCATGGTCAGACGGGCTTGAGGACGGACTTCACGACTTCGCCCTTGTGCATCTTCTCGAAGGCCGTGTGCCAGTCGGTGATGGGCCAGACGCCGCCGATGATCGGACGGACGTCGAACTGGCCGCTGGCGAGGAGGGCTATGACGCGTTCCCAGATCGGCCAGTTGTGGCTGAAGCTGCCCTGCAGGGTGATGTTCTTCTGCACCAGCGGGTCGAGGTTGAAGCCGAGCGGCTGGGGACCCCAGCCGACCTTGCTGATCCAGCCGGCGGGGCGGACGATATCGAGGGCGATCTTGAGCGTCGCGGAGGCGCCGGCGGCGTCGATCACGCCGTCGCAACCGAGGCCGTCGCGCTGCTGGGCCCAGGGCTTGGCGTCGCCGATGATGACTTCGCAGCCATACTGCTTGGCGATCGCGAGACGATGGGCGTCCTGCGGGAGGCCGACGATGGCGACCTGGGCGCCGCACTGCCTGGCCATCGCGGCGCAGAGGATGCCGATGGTGCCGGGCCCGAGGACGACCACGCGGTCGCCGGGTTCGATGCGGGCGTTCTTCACCACGGCGTTGTAGGCGACGCAGCAAGGCTCGGTGAGGCAGGCCTGTTCGAAGGGCAGGGCGTCGGGCACGGCGTGCAGGATGCGCTGCGGGACGCGGACGTATTTGGTCATCGCGCCGTTGACGCCGTAGCCGAAGCCCTTGCGGGTCGGGTCGAGGTTGTAGAGCCCGCGACGGGTCATCGGGTTGTTCTGCGAGATGATCGC
>RGES01000463.1 GCA_009917805.1 Verrucomicrobiota bacterium | reverse complement strand
CGCCGCGGTTGATGGGGCCCGGATGCATCACGATCGCCTCGGGCTTGAGCCAGGCGGCGCGTTCGGCGTTGAGGCCGAACTGCGAGGTGTATTCGCCGAGCGAGGGGAAGTGGGTGGTCGTCTGGCGCTCGTGCTGGATGCGCAGGAGCATCACCGCGTCGCAGTCCTGGAGGGCTTCCTTCAGGTCGTGGACGATGCGGACCTGCGGGAAGGCTTCCTTCAGCGCGGCCGGGACGAGCGTCGCGGGGCCCGCGAGGGTCACCTGGGCGCCGAGCTTCGAAAGGCAGAGGATGTTCGAGCGGGCGACGCGGCTGAAGAGGATGTCGCCGAGGATCGTGACCTTGAGCCCTTCGACCTTGCCGAAGCGCCGGCGGAGCGTGAAGGCGTCGAGCAGGGCCTGCGTCGGGTGTTCGTGGGCGCCGTCGCCGGCGTTGACCACCGAGATATCGAGGACCGAGCCCAGGTAGCGGGCGGAGCCGGCGGAGGAGTGGCGCATCACGATGGCGTCGACGCCCATCGCGCGGATGTTCTCGGCCGTGTCGCGGAGGGTCTCGCCCTTCACCAGGGAGGAGGCCGTCGTGTTGATCGAGACGACTTCGGCGCCGAGCTTCTTGGCCGAGATCTCGAAGGCCGTGCGGGTGCGGGTGCTCGGCTCGAGGAAGAGGTTCACCACCGTGCGGCCCTTCATCAGGTCGAGGCCCTTGCCCGGCGCGAGGGCGGGCAGGAATTGGTCGGCTTGGCGGAAGAGCAGTTCGATCTCGGAGCGGGAAAGCTCTTCGATGCCGGTCAGGTCTTTTTTCGTCCAGGTGTCTTGTTGGGCCATGCGGTGCGGTTCCGGTGGCCCTAACGAGGTTAGGACCATGGGGAAAGTGAGGAGGGAAGGCCGTTGGTCAAGGGCGTAGATAGGGCCAGGGCCAGGGACGGGGCTAGGGCTAGGTGATTGCCCATCAAAGGTACTTAGTCAGACCACGTTTTGATTCCAGCCCCAGCCCTAGTCCTAGCTCTGGCCCTGATGCTCGCTTATTTAGCCAACAGTTCCCGGACCTTCGCGCCGATGGCGGCGGCGGCCTGGGACTTATTATCCTTATGGGCGGCGACGACGTTGACGAGGGCGCTGCCGACGACCACGCCGTCGGCGACCTTGGCGATGGCCTGGACGTGGGCGGCGGTGGAGACGCCGAAGCCGACGCAGATCGGCAGGGAGGTATGCTTGCGGATCTCCGCGACCGA
>RGES01000462.1 GCA_009917805.1 Verrucomicrobiota bacterium | reverse complement strand
GCCCTTCATGTAGGTCTCGGACGCCTTCTTGAGGGCGGCCTTGATCTCGGCGAGGGAGGTGTCCTTGGTGGTCTTGACGGTGAGGTCGACGACGGAGACGGTCGGGGTCGGAACGCGGAAGGCCATGCCGGTCAGCTTGCCCTTCACTTCGGGGAGGACGAGGGCGACGGCGCGGGCGGCGCCGGTGGCGGACGGGATGATGTTCTGGGCGGCGGTACGGCCACCCTTCCAGTCCTTCTTGGAGGGACCGTCGACGGTCTTCTGGGTGGCGGTGTAGGCGTGGACGGTGGTCATCAGGCCTTCGGCGACGCCGAAACCTTCCTTCAGCAGCACGTGGACGAGCGGCGCGAGGCAGTTCGTGGTGCAGGAAGCGTTGGAGATGATGTGGTGCTTGGAAGACTCGTACTTGTCGTCGTTGACGCCGATGACGACGGTGATGTCCTCATCCTTGGCCGGGGCGGAGATGATGACCTTCTTGGCGCCGGCTTCGAGGTGGCCCTTGGCCTTGGCGGCTTCGGTGAAGAGGCCGGTGGATTCGATGACGACCTGGACGCCGAGCTTACCCCAGGGGAGTTCGGCCGGGCTCTTGGCGGAAACCACGAGGATTTCCTTGCCGTTCACGACGAGGACGTCGTCCTCGAGCTTGTCCGGGGTGGACTTCTTGGAGGAGACGGTGCCGTTGAAGCGACCCTGGGTGGAGTCGTACTTCAGGAGGTAGGCGAGGTTGTCCGCAGGGACGATGTCGCCGACGGCGACGACGTCGAAGGTCGTGCCGAGGTGGCCCTGTTCGACGAGGGCGCGGAAGACGAGACGGCCGATGCGGCCGAATCCGTTGATAGCTACTTTGGTGGCCATGGTATGGTGTGTAGAAGAGTGGGTTCGCGCGGGAGCGGGAAAGGGATGAAAAAGGCCCTGCCGCCCCGCATTGGCAAGCGAGAATGCGAATCAGGCACCGGCGGACCAGACCGCGGAGGCCAAAGGCGGCAAAACCACCCTGCCCGCCTCGATCCGCGGCACAGGACCTGGCGCATGGAGGCAGGACGGGAAAGGCGAGACGACCACGGGCGTCCAGTTGCCGGTGCGCGGCAGGTCCAGGCTGACCTCATGCTCATGTGGGTTGCAGGCCATGAGCACCCGGGAAGGCCCCAGGGAACCGTCGGCGTTCAGGACAGCCACGAAGGCTTCACCGCCCTCCTGATGCGTGACCTGCATCCAGCCGGCCGAGACGGC
>RGES01000461.1 GCA_009917805.1 Verrucomicrobiota bacterium | reverse complement strand
TTCATGCCGACGAAGCGGTTCTCGACCATGTCGACGCGGCCGACGCCGTGACGGCCGCCGAGCTTGTTGAGCGTGCGCATGACGCCGAGGGGATCGAGCTTCTTGCCGTTGACGGCGACGCAGTCGCCCTGGCGGAACTCGAGTTCGACGTACTCGGGCTTGTTCGGGGCGTCTTCCGGGGAGACGGAGAGCTTGAACATGGCCTTGTTCGAGGGGTGGAAGGCGTCCATCCACGGATCCTCGAGGATGCCGGCTTCGTAGGAGATGTGGAGGAGGTTGCGGTCGGAGGAGTAAGGCTTCTTGGCGCTGGCCTCGACCGGGATCTTGTTGTCGGCGCAATAGGCGATCATCTCGGCGCGGCCGGGGAAGTCCTTGCGGAAGGCTTCGTTGCGCCAGGGGGCGATGATCTCGAGGTCGGGGGCGAGGGCGGCGCAGGTCAGCTCGAAGCGGACCTGGTCGTTGCCCTTGCCGGTGGCGCCGTGGGCGATGGCGGTGGCGCCTTCCTTGCGGGCGATCTCGACCATGCGCTTGGCGATGAGCGGGCGCGCGATGGAGGTGCCGAGGTAGTACTGGCCTTCGTAGATGGCGCTGGCCTGCATCATCGGGAAGATGAAGTCGCGGGCGAACTCGGCCTGGAGGTCGTCGACGTAGAGCTTGGAGGCGCCGGTCTTCATGGCCTTCTGCTTGAGGCCCTTGAGTTCGTCTTCCTGGCCGATGTCGGCGCAGAACGCGATCATTTCGGCGTTGTGCTTGTCCTTGATCCAGGAAAGGAGGACGGAGGTGTCGAGGCCGCCGGAGTAGGCCAGGACGATTTTCTTCTTCTTGCTCATGTTAGTGGTATGGAAAAATCAGCCGCGATGCGCGGCGAGGTGCGCGAGGATGGCCTTCTGCACGTGCAGACGGTTCTCGGCTTGGTCGAAGATGATGCTCTGCTTGCTCTCGAGCACTTCGGCGGAGACTTCTTCGCCGGGGTGGGCCGGGAGGCAGTGCATGAAGTAGGCGGAGGGCTTGGCCAAGGACATCAGCTTGGCGTTGACCTGGTAAGGCTGCATGGTGCGCAGTCGCTCGGCCTTCTCGGCCTCCATGCCCATGCTCACCCAGACGTCGGTGTAGACCATGTCGGCGCCCTTGACGGCGGCGGCGGGGTCGGTGGAGAACGTGAAGGTCTCGGGCAGGCCGTCCTTCTTCAGCTGGGCGCGGATCTCGGCGGAGGGCTCATAGCCGGCCGGA
>RGES01000047.1 GCA_009917805.1 Verrucomicrobiota bacterium | reverse complement strand
CCTGAAGCCGGGCTTCCCGTTCGGCGAATACGTGATCGGCCTCACCGGCAAGCAGTCCGGCGACGTCAAGTGGCGCCCGATCGCCTGGCGCGTGTCGGTGGTCGACGCCAAGGGCAAGTTCCTCGCGTCGAAGCACAGCTTCCTCTGGGGTACGCCTTCGGACCTCGCTCGTCGCTGAGTCCGATGGCCGCGGCGGAGTGGACATCTTGGCGGCCGTTGCGGCTCGCCGAGGATATCCCTGCCGGCACGCTCGCCGAACAGATGGACGGCGGGCAATCCTTCCGCTGGTCGCGGGAGGCCGCCGGCAGCTGGGTCGGTGTCTTCGGTCGCACGCTCGCCGCGGTCCGCCCGGGCCCGCAAGGGTTGGAGTGGCGCGGTTTGCCCGGGGCCACGCAGGCCGAGGCCGACTTGCGACGCTATCTCGATGCGGAAGGTTCGCAGGCGAAACTCTCGGAGGCCCTGCCGTGGCGTTCCGATCCCGTCCTGCGCGCCGCTCGCGCGGCGTATCCCGGACTGCGTATCCTCCGTCAGGATCCGCACGAGACGCTGATCGGTTTCCTTTGCAGTTCGAACAAGCGCATCGTGCAGATCCGCGTCATGGTCGCGGCCTTGGCCGACAAGCTGGGTGAGCCGTTGGGCGCGGGCTTCCATGCCATGCCGACATGGCAGGAGATCGCGCGGGCCGAGGATGCGACGCTGCGCGCCTGCTCGTTGGGCTATCGCGCCGCTTATCTCCGGGGGACGGCCAAGCAGTTGCTTGCCCGCCCGCGCTGGGCCGAAGAATTCGCGGCGTTGCCGACGGCGGCCTTGCTCGAGGAACTGCAGACGCTGCCCGGCGTCGGTCCGAAGGTCGCCGCCTGCGTGGCGTTGTTCGGCTTCGGACGTCTGGAAAGCTTCCCGGTCGACACCTGGGTCGTGCAAGCGCTGGGCGACGCCTATGGTCTGCGCGGATGGAAGCCGGCCCAGCTGGAGCAGTTCGGGAAGGCGCACTTCGGCGAGGCCGCCGGCTTGGCGCAGCAGTATCTCTTCTCCGCGGCGCGTAACGGGCTGCTGAGCCGCGGGGCGGTCATCGTCCCCACGAAGCCGACTCGCCCCAGACCTCGGAAATGACGGCCGGGGTCAAGGTCGCCGCCGGTTCGCCTGCGGCGATGAGGCGCCCTTCCGAGATCATGACGACAAGGTCGCAGCGCTTCGCGAACGAGAGGTCATGCGTCGCGACGACGCAGGCCGCGCCGGACTGCGCGAAGCCCGCGATCGCTTCGCGTACGGCTTCCTGGCGGCCGAGGTCGAGCGCGGCGGCGGGTTCGTCGAGCAACAGCACGGCGCCGAAAGGTTCCGCGAGCGCGGCGAAGGTCATGGCGAGGTGCGCGGCTTTCTGTTCTCCGCCGGACAGTCCCGAAAGACGACGGTCCGCGCAGTCGCCGAGCCGGAGCTTTTCCAGCCAGCTCGCGAAGCTCACAGGATCGCCGACGATCTCGCCTAGGTCGCGGACGCGATAATCCCAGGCGCTGACCGGTTTCTGCGCGCAGTAAGCGCGATTGAGGGCGCAGGACGCCGCGTCGATGACGCGCGGATCCTGTCCGCCCACCTTGAGTTCGCCGTCGCAAGGCAGCAGTCCCGCGAGGGCGCGGAGCAGCGTCGTCTTGCCGGCGCCGTTGGGGCCGACGACCGCCACCGTCTGGCCGCCCATGGCCGAAAGCGATACGCCGTCGATGATGCGCCGGCCGGAGATCTCCACGCCGAGCCCGATGGCTGAGACCAAGGCGTCACTCATGGCGCCCCCTTGCGATCCAGATGAAGAGCGGCGCGCCGATGACGGCGGTCACCGCGGCGGCGGAGAGCGGCGCCTGCGGCCAGAGGCCGCGGCCGAGGGTGTCGGCGCCCAGCAGCAAGGCGGCGCCGAGCAGGGCCGACAGCGGCAGCACGTGCGCGTGCCGGGGGCCGACCCACGCGCGGGCGAGATGCGGCGCGAGGAGGCCGATGAAGGCGACCTGACCGACGAGGCAGGTGGCGGCGGCCGCGGCCAGCGCCGTCAGCAGCACGGCCTGAAGACGGGCCGAGCCGACGTCGCAGCCGAAGCCGCGGGCGGCGTCTTCGCCGAAGGACAGCAGGTCGAGCGAACGCGCGAGCGGGAGGAGGAGCAGCGCCGCGACCGCGCACAGCAGCACCGGCAGCCACGTCAGTTCGAGCGTGGCCATGCCGAGCCAATCGCCGTAGGCGCCGTTGGTGAGCAGCTCGCGCGACTCGCCGCTGCGGGAGGCGATGACGAGCGTGCCCGCCGCGGTGAAGGCGTTGAGTCCCAGCCCGGTCAGCAGGAGGCGCGAGGCGGAGCCGCCGCTGCCGATCAGGGTGAGCAGCGCGGAGGTCCCGAGCGCGCCCGCGAACGCGGCGCCGGGGATGAACCAAGCGCGGTGCCAGGCGGCTTCCGGAAAGATCCCGAGCAGGACGGCGATGCCGAAGAGCGCGCCGCCGAAGACGCCGGTGAGACCCGGGTCCGCCAACGGATTGCGGAATACGCCTTGTTGCGCGGCGCCGCCGATGCCTAAGGCCAGGCCGGCGGCCAGCGCCGCGAGGACGCGCGGCGAGCGTAGGAGGACGAGCGAGCCGCCGTCACCCCAGCCGAAGCCCTGCGTGCCGACGGAAAGGGCCAGGACGACGAGGCCTGCCAGCAGGCCGCAGCCCGCCATCCATGCCTTCGTCGCCGTCATCAGCGACCGAGTTCCTTGAGCAGGTCGCCCAGCGGGTTGCTCTTCTTCGGCGTCGGCGTGCCCGTCGCAGGCGTCTTGCCGGCCGGGGCGATCTTCGTGGCGGAAGTGCCCTGCGTCGGATTATCCGGCCGCGCGTTGGCGGCCGAGCGGACGTTGTCCACGGCCTGCTGCAGTTTCTCGACGAGGTCGGTCTTCACCTGGTTGAGGGAGCCGGTCACGTTGACGCCGGGTCCGTCGGTGAAGCCGTCGGCCGGCGAGGGGCCGATGCCGAAGCCGAGCGCCTGGAAGTATTGGGCGAACTCGCCGGCGCCGCGCATCTGCGTGCTGAAGACCATCGGCCAGTCGGTGAAACCCACCTTCGGGTCGACGCTGATGCCGCCCTTCGCGGTCAGGTGCAGCACCTCGTTGCGGATGTCCGCCGACTCGAGCTTGATCGTGCCCGAGGCGAGGCGCGAAGCCTTGATCGTGGCGGAGCTGTACTGGAAGTCCGCGACGGCTTTCTGCAGCTTGGCGGCGGCGGTCATGGCGGCGCCGATCTTCGCGATCTTCTCGCCCTGCTGCTGGTTCTTGGAAAGCGCGCCGGCGATCATCGCCAGGCCTCCCAGCGTTTCGCCGATGTCGCCGGCCTTGTTCGCGGAAAGCGACATGCTGCTGCTCTTGTCGCCGAAGGCGCGGATGCGGCCGCCTTTGGACGTCAGCTGGGTGTCGACCTGGAGCTTGCCGACGAGTTCGCCGGGCGTGCCGCAGACGCTGGTCAGGCCGGCGGTGGCGTCCGCGCGGCCCTGCAGGAATTCCTTCACCGAGGGGAAGGCCTGGGCGACGCTGCCGAACTCGAACTGGTTGAGCGACACCGTCGCCGAGAGGGAGTAGGGGCCGTTGCTGATCGTCGGCTGGAAGGCGAGCTGGCCGCGTCCGCTGAGCGTCCCGTCGGCGAGCTTGCCGCTGAGCTGGGTCAGGCGGACGGCTTTCTCTTCCGCTTCCGCGCGGAGGAAGACTTTTTCGGCGCTGATGCCGTAGGCGCGGGCCGTGCCGACCGTCACCTGAAGCGAGCCGCTCTGGTTGGCCCAGAAGGGCGCGCGGTCCGGCTTGGGGGGTGCGCCGTTCGTGGCGGCCTCCTCTTCGCTCTTGGGCAACAGCGAGAGGAAGTCGTCGACGTCCACGTTGTCGATGGCCACGAGCGCCTGCCAGTCGGTCTTGGCGCCGGCGGTCTTCTGCGTGAGCGTGAACTTGCCGCCGCTGAGGTTGGTCGCCTGCAGTTTGAAGGAACCTTCGGCGCTCAGGCCGTCGGCCGCGGGTACGTACTTGCCGGCCACGGCCGCCGACTTGATGCGACCGTCGCTCTGCTTGAGGCCGACTTCGCGCACCTGGAGCGTGACGTTGATCTCGCCGCTCTGGGCGCGGTCGGCGGTCGCGCGATACTGCCCGCCGGTGACGATGTTCAGCGGACCGGCGAAGGGCTGTTCCGCGAGCGCGCCGAGGTCGCCTTCGAGCTTCAGGGTCGTGCCGGCGTCGCCGAGGCCCAGCTTGATGTCGCCCGTCGCCAGGATGCGGCTGCGGTTCTTGAGTTCCGCCTGGTTGAAGCCGATGAGCGTGGCCTTCTCGCCGACCACGAGGTCGAGGCTGGCGGCGAGGTCGCAATCCTTGACCCAGAGCTTGCCGGACCAGGTGACGCTGGTGTGCGTGAAGGAGAGCGGCGCCCCTTCCGTGCGGACGAAGAGGCCTTCGCGGCTGAAGCCGGCGACGAGGTCGGCGCGTTTCAGGTCGCCCGTGAGCTTGAGGCCGGGGACGACCGCCGAAAGGGACTCGAGCGGCAGATCGCGGGCCGAGGCCTCCACGAGGACGCCCGTGGGCTTCGCGCCGTCGAGCGCGAGCGGCTGGCGGAGCTTGAGGGCAAGCAGGTTGAGGCCTTGGCGGAAGATCCGCGCCTCGGCGGAGCCGACCACGGGCGCCTTGCCGGCCGCGCGATCGACGGAGGTCCGGGCGCTCACGCGGATGCCCTTGAGCTTGTCGACGGGGAGGTCTTCCCAATTGGGCTGCGAGGCCAGTTCGACGATGCCGACGTTCACGTCGGCGACGGCGGACCAGGCGCCGTCGGCGCCCGGACGCAACGTGAGCGAGCCCGACGCGATGTTGCCGGCCGCGCAGCCGACGCTGAACGGCGCGAGGGAGATGGCTCCGTCCTCGGACTTGATCGGCAGTTCGGCGTCGATCTCGCGCATCAGCGCCTTGCCCCCGCGTTCCAGCGTGACGCCGCGCAGGCTGTGCGTGCGGACGCTCGTGACGGCAGGCTTGCCGTCCTTGAAGGAGACCGAGGCTTCGCCGGTCCAGCGACCGGCCGTCGCGATGACGTCCGCGGCGGCGAGGAAGGGGTTCAGCGCCATGAGGTCGGCTTCGTCGGCGGCGATGGTCACCGTCGCGTCGTTCGCGTTTTCCGGCAGCAGGCCGCCCTTCCAGGTCAGCGTCTGCGGGATCGCGATCGTCACGCCGTTGCCCGTGACCGAGAGG
The DNA here is from genome assembly GCA_009917805.1 of Verrucomicrobiota bacterium. Classification (GTDB taxonomy): domain Bacteria; phylum Verrucomicrobiota; class Verrucomicrobiia; order Opitutales; family UBA953; genus UBA953. The sequence goes on along the minus strand of RGES01000047.1, from coordinate 3,909 downwards.
CTGTTGACCGCGAAGCCCGTGGCGGTGCTCTGCGCGTTCGCGGCCAGCTTCCATTCCGAGCGGCTGTTCTTGGCGAGCGACTTCGAGAATTTGCTCAGGTCGGCCCAGAGCGCCTTCAGGTCGGCGCTGGCCTGCCAGCGCGAGCCTTCGAGCTCGCCGTTGGCTTTGCCCGTGAGGCGGACGTCGGGCAGCTGCTGGCTCAGGATGCCGAAGCGGGTCGGGTCGACGTCGAGCTGCGCATCGAAGGTGGTGCGTCCGGCGAGGTGGCTGCCCGTGAGCTTGACGGCCGGACGGCTGGCGGAGTCGCTGAGCGTGCCGGAGAAATTCATGCCCGGTTTGCCCGCGGCGCCGGCCGCGTCCAGGACGAGGCCGACGGAGCCGGCGGCGATCGGGCTGGCATCCTTGGCCGCGAGTTCGAGGCGGAGGCTGCCCACGTCGGCGAGCAGGTCGTCGAGGCCGATCCCGTCGGCGCCGAGCGGGCGGCGGAAGTCGGCCTTCAGCGTGACTTCGCCGCGCGGGTCGGTCATCTGCTTGCCGACCGCGAAGCCGGGCCAGGCGATGCCGGCGCGGAAGTCGGCCTTGCCGTGGGAATCGAATTCGTCGCCGCGGACGCTGAAACGGAGGAGCGTGCCGTCGGTGAGCTTCACGCGTCCGGAGACGGCGTAGGGTCCGAGCACGATGGGCGGCAAGGTCGTCTTCGTCGCGGCCGCGGGGCCGACGTTCACGGCTTTGGCGGCCGGCTTGCGTTCGCTCAGGTCGACGTCGAGGGTCTTGATCTCGAGGCTGGTCAGGGCGTAGGTGCCCTTGATGATCGAGAAGAGCTTCGCCTCGCCCTTGATGGCGGCGGCGGAGATCTTGGTGCCGTCGGCCAGGACGAGGTCGATGCCTTCGGCGGAGAACTTGCCGTCCAAGGAAGCTTCGATGCGGGCGACGCCGCCTTTGATCTTGGCATCGGCGAGGAGGCCTTTGACGCGGGCGCCCAGGGGTTCGGGGCGGAGTTGGGATTCGACCCAGAAAAGGGTGGCTCCGAGGACGACGGCAAGGATGCCGACGCTCCAGAGGGTAAAGCGGAGAACGCGGGACATAGGGACGGACGCCCATCTTGTCTCGCGCTTTTGGCCGGGCAACAAAAAGCCCGGTGGAATCGCTTCCACCGGGCGAAATCAGGCGTTTGGACCGCTTAGGCCTGCGGAGGCTGGCCGCCCGTCGTGCCGCCCTGCGAGGGCTTCGGCTTGGAAGCCCGGCCATCGGCGCGCTTACGGCGCAGGTAGGACTCCTTGGTCGCCTCGTCTTCTTCCGTCACCGGCATGCTGTAGCAGGCCATCGCGGCCATCTTCGACTGGCTCATCATGCGGGTGCGGCCGTAGCGCATCTCCTTCGCCGCCATGATGGCGTCCTCGTCGAGGAGCTGCTTGAGGTATTCGATCTTCTGCTTGGCCCAGTCCGAAAGGCCCGGGCGCTTGAGCAGCTCTTCGAAGGCCAGCTTGGCGTCGGCGAACTTATGGGAGCGCGTGAGCGCTTCGATGGCCTCGATCTTCTCGGCGACGATGGCCTCGTCGATGAGCGCGGCGACGTCGGCGTCGACCGGCAGGACGGAGAAGGCGGCGAGGTCGACTTCGGGGAGCGCGATCAGCGCCGGGCCGAATTTCACCGCTTCGCCTTCCTTCGTGATCGCCTCGAAGTTGACGGCCGCGAGGGCGTCCGGCTTGGCGAGCGCGCCGATCTTCAGTTCGACCACGGCGACGAGCGAGGCGTCCCAGGGCAGGGTGCCGAGCTTGCGGCTGCGGGTCGCGCCGTTCTGGAGGATCTCGCCGACGAGGCGGACCTGCACGTCGCTGCCGCCCTGCACGCTGACCTTAACCTGACGGAGGAACGAGTTGGAGATGATGGCGAACTGCTCCTCGAAGGCCTCGTCGAGGTCGTCGGCCGTCTGGCCGAAGTTGGCGACGCCTTCGCCGGCGGTGGCCATGCCGGTCATCAGGGATTCGTTGAAGCCGTGGCCGAGCCCGACCGTGGAGGTCGTGATGCCGGCGCCGGCGGCCTTGGCGACCTGGGCGAAGATCTCCTGCTCGTTCACGAGGCCTTGGTTGGCCTGACCGTCGCTGAGGAGGATGACGCGCGCGATGCGGTCCTTGCGGGTGAAGGGGGCGAGCTGCTTCACGCCTTCTTCCCAGCCGCCGAACAGGTTCGTCGAACCGCGGGCGTCGATGGACTTGATGCGCTGGGCGAGGGCTTCGCGATCGGTCACCTCGACAAGGGACTGCACGACCTCGATGCGGTCATCGAAGGCCACGATCGTCACGCGGTCGTCAGGGCGGAGGCCTTGGACGATGCGGACCGCGCTCTCGAGGGCGGCTTCGATGGGACGGCCGGACATCGAGCTCGAGCGGTCGATCACCAGGGCGAGGTCGAGGGGGGCGCGGGGGGTTTCACCGAGGTCCGCCGGTTTGGCCGGAGCGACGAGGCGAACGAGGACGTGCGACGCATCGGAGGCGGCGCGGAGGAAGCCCTTCTTGAGGGGCAGGATTTCGATCTTGGGTTGGTTCATGGGAGGAATCATCTCCTCCACTCTGTACCACCCTTGTTAAATGTCAACACCTACGTAGATACTTTTGTGTCATTAGCACACAAAAGTTACTGTCATAATTATAAATACTTGTTCATCAATGCTTTGCTAAAGTTATCCACGATTTCTTGCAGTTCTTCCTTCGTGGGCGTGACGCGACTGTCGATATTGAAGTGGGCTTCGCACCAGTGGGCCAGGCGCAGCTTCGTCCACCTTTCGGTCTTCGGTTCATCCCCGCGGGTGGTCGGATTGAAGGCCAGCAGTTGCTCGAAGAGATTGCGGGCGGCCGGAGAGAGGTCGTCGCGCACCATCTCTTTTTTGATCATCAGACGGAGGGCTTCCGCGGGGCTCTCTTCGTTGTCGGCGATCTGTCTGAGCTGCTGGACGGTCGAGTAGCTGGATTTACGGCGGAACTTGGGCGACGACAGGTCAGGTGATTCGTCGTCGCGGGCCGAGAACATGAGCGGGGAAAAATCGCGAACCGACCTCGCGGCGGGTTCGGCGACCGACTCGGCGTTGCTGCCGCGGGTGCGGAAGAAGAGCTTTTCCGCCTCGGTGGGCGTGGCTAATTCGTCGATCAGCTTGTTCAGCTGGGAGACCTCGCGGTTGTCGTGCAGGAGGGTGCGGATGCGATCGAGGTCCCAGCCGCGCTCGGCAAGCAGGCGGGCCAGCAGCAGCTGCCTGACCTGCAAGGGGCCGAAGTTCGCCTTGCGGCGGTCGTCGGGGGCGCGCTCCGGCTTGGAGAGCAGGCCTTCGTAGGCATAGAAGCGCACCAAGCGCTCGGTCGAGCGGTGGCGGTCGCCGAACCCAAGCGAGGCGAGCTTATCCGAGACGAAGGCGGCCAGGTCCTCGGCGGTGCCAAGGAATTCCTCGTCGTTCAGTTGGGCGGATATCTTAAGCATGGTCTGGGAATAGAGACATCTTGCTGTCAGTATGTCGAAAAGGGCAATAATATAGTGAAAAGGCTACTGTCAGAATACCCCTAAAAAGAAGCAGGCCGTCCGGAATCGGACGGCCTGCGAGCCGGCTCCCTCTGTGGGGGCTTAGGAGTTGTGGCTGTAGCCTTCTTCGCCGTGGTCCGAGATGTCCAGGCCGCGGGCTTCTTCCTCTTCGGTCGGGCGCAGGCCGATCAGGGCCTTCACGAGGTAGGCGATGATGGCGGTGGCGACCAGGGAGAGGACCAGCGTGACGCCGATCGCCTTGAGCTGTTCGACGTACAGGGTCTTGCCCACGATGTCCTTCAGGTTGGTAGCGAGGTTGCCGTTGGCGTCGGACGTGGCGCAGATGCCGGTCACGATGGCGCCGAGGGTGCCGCCGACCGCGTGGACGCCGAAGGTGTCGAG
>RGES01000460.1 GCA_009917805.1 Verrucomicrobiota bacterium | reverse complement strand
GTCGTACGACCAGAAGTGCTGGTGGGCGTCGAGGCGCATGGCATCAGACCACGTCGACGATCGCCTTGATCACGCCGGACTCCGGCTTGAGCCAGGTCGGGAAGGTCGCGATCAGGTCGTCGAACTTCGCATGGTGCGTGATCCACGGCTTCGTGTCGATGACGCCGTCCTCGATCAGCCTGATGATGCGGGCGAAGTCCTTCGAATGCGCGTTGCGGCTGGCCATGATGGTCAGCTCGCGGCGGTGGAGGTGCGGCGCGTGCGGGAAGGTGAGGTCCTGCTGCGTGATGCCGACGTAGACGATGCGGGCGGCGAAGGCGGCGTAGGCGAAGCAGCCGACCATCGACTTGTTGCTACCCGTGGCGTCGATGACCACGTCGGCCAGCTGGCCGTTCGTGAGGGCCGCGAGCGCGGCGACCTCGGAACCGTCGCCCTTGGCGAGGATGACGCCGTCGACCTTCATGACGTCGGTGCAGAACTTCAGGCGGTCGGCATTCATGTCCATCACGACGCACTTCGCGCCGGAGACCTTGACGAACTCCACGGCCGAGAGGCCGATCGGGCCGGAGCCGATGACGAGGACCGTCTCGCCCGCCTTAGGGGCGGCGCGGTCGACGGCGTGGCAGCCGATGGCGAGCGTCTCGACGAGCGCCAGCTGGTCGTAGGAGAGCTTCGTGGAGAGATGCAGCTTGCGGGCGGGGAGGAGGAACTTCTCCGCCATGCCGCCGTCGCACATCACGCCGAGGGTCTTATGGTTCTCGCAGCAGTTGGTGAAGCCGCGGCGGCAGCTGTAGCAGGTCTGGCAGTTGATGTAAGGCTCGACCGAGCAGCGATCGCCCGGCTTGACGTTCGTCACGCCCGGACCGACGGCGAGGACCTCGACGCCGAGCTCATGACCGGGGATGCGTGGATAGGAGTAGAACGGCATCTTGCCGAGATAGCCTCCGTAGTCCGTGCCGCAGATGCCGATGCGATGGACGCGGACGACGGCCTCGCCGGCGGCGGGAGCGGGCGGCTCCGGGATGTCGATCCGCACGAACTGCTGCGGATGGTCGAGGCGGATGGCTTTCATCGGCTCAGTTGTTCTCCTTCAGGCCTTCGAGGTGACCCAGGTTCTTGACCGGGGCGAAGATGGCCTGGACCTCGGCGAGCAGCTGCTGATCGATCGGCTCCGCGGCCCACTTGGCCCAGTTGCGGATGTTGGTCGGGTTGGCGCTGCCCGAGACCGTC
>RGES01000459.1 GCA_009917805.1 Verrucomicrobiota bacterium | reverse complement strand
GCGGGCGGCCGCGAGGCGCGCGGCGGTCGCCTCGGCGAGGGCGGGCTCCTTCAGGCGCAGCGTGAGGCCGTGGGCGCGCGGACCGAGGTTCCAGATCTCGCGGAAGCGGCGCAGCGGGATGAGCGCGGCGGCGTTGTCGACCTCGGTGAAGCCGGTGACGATCACCGCGCAGACCTCGAATTCGGCGGGCAGCGGGGCCTTGCCCTTCTCGGCGCGCTCGGCCATCGCCGGCGACCAGATCTCGACGCGGTCGCCGACGCGGACGCGCAGCGCGCGGGCGAGGCCGGCGCCGAGGACGATGCGACCGTCGTCGAGGTCGTCGAAGCTGCCGCCGTAGACGTACTTGCGGGCCGGCTGGGCGGGGTCGGTCGGATCGATGCCACGCACCTGCGCGATGCCGGAGAAGTCGCCGTTGCGGGCGAGCGCGGGACCTTCGGCGTAAAGGGAGGCCGAGGATACCTCGGGTCGGGCCGCGAGCTGCTTCGCGAGCGTCTCCGGCTGCTCGATCGGCGCGGCGGCGGTCACCTGGCAGTCGCCGAAGGATTCGCGGATGCGCAGGCGGTGCTCCTCGCCGAAGCCGTTCATCACCGTCTGCACGATGAGCAACGACGCCACGCCGAGGCCGACGCCGAGGATCGACACCGTCGCGAACGCCGGGAAGCGCTTACCGGGCGGGAAGAGCTGGCGGAGGGCGAGATGGAGGAACCAGGGCAAGGGAAAGGACTCAGGCCTGCGCTTCGGGCGCGAGCGTCGGGAACAGGATGACGTCGCGGATGTTGGCCGCGCCGGTCAGCAGGATCACCAGGCGGTCGATGCCGATGCCGAGGCCGCCCGCGGGGGGCATGCCGTGCTCGAGCGCGAGGAGGAAGTCCTCGTCGATCTTCTGGGTCTCGGCGCCGGCCTGGATCTCCAGCATCTTGCGCTGCACGCCGGGGTCGTTCTGCTCGGAGTAGGCCGGAGCGATCTCCTGGCCGTTGATGCAGAGCTCGAAGACGTCGATGGTCGAGTCGTCGCCGACGGTGACCTTGGCGAGCGGGCAGAGCTCCTTCGGGATGTGCGTGACGAAGGTCGGCTGGATGAGGCCCGGCTCGATGAGCTTGCCGAACACCTCGTTGGTGACCTCGAAGTCTTCCCAGTCGGCGCGGGGCTCGTGGAGGCCGAGGGCCTTGCACGCGGCGATCTTCTCCTCCTTCGTGCACGAGAACCACTGCGGGTCGCCGGTGCGTTCGA
>RGES01000458.1 GCA_009917805.1 Verrucomicrobiota bacterium | reverse complement strand
GAGGGTGTAGTTCGCGATGTCGGCGGCCGCGGCGGCGTCCACGGGATGCGTGAACGTGACCTCGAAACCGTCGTTCCGGGCGGAGATGTCATGCATCTCGAAGGGCACCTTGCCCTTGAAACGCACGCGCTCGAAGGTGAACGGCTTCGAGCCGCGCGAACCCCAGCCGCGGTTGGAACCGCCGACGAAGAGCGTGCCGTCTTCCTGGTCCATGCGGACCGGGATCAGGCCGGCTTCGAAGCCGCCGAGGAAGTGGAACACGGCGCCCTGGTAGAGGCCGTTGACGAACTCGAGGTTGACGCGCTGCACCTGCGAGGCGGTCTGCTCGCCGACGAGCATCTGGCTCTCCCACGGGCCGAACTTGCCCTTGGCCATGTCGCACGCGATGCCGGACGGAGAGTTGCCGACCTTGCCGTGAGGCAGGATCACCGCCGGCGGCACGAACTCGGGGAACTTCTGGCGCTCGGTCAGGATACGCGAGCCGCTGGTCGGCTCAGGCGGAGCCGGGAAGTTGGCGAGGGCGGCCGACTTGTTGCCGGTAGGGTTGCCCTGGAACGATCCGGGACGAAGCCACTTCAGCGAAGAGGAGCCGTTCCAGACGCCTTGGTTGTCGGTGTAGAACATGTCGCCCTTGGCGTTGGCGCCGATGCCGCCCGGCGAGCGGATGCCGGAGGCCGTCGGGATGAACTTGCCTTCGGGCGTGATGCGGGCGCACCAGCCGCGCCACGGGGAGTGGGCGTGGAAGGAACCGGTGAGGCAGAGGACCATCCAGACGTTGCCTTCCTTGTCCGGCTCGGAGCCGAAGGCGTATTCATGGTAGTCGCCGCTGACGCCCCACTTGGAGCAGACGCTGTCGAAGCTGTCGGCGCGACCGTCGCCGTCCTTGTCGGTCAGGCGCGAGAACTCCGGACGCTGCATGGCGTACATCGAGCCGTCCTTCCAGAACATGCCGAGGGGCTCGTGCTGGTTGGTGGCGAACTTGGTCCACCTGACCTTGGAGAGGTCCGCGTCGTAGGCGCCTTCGGCGACCCAGATGTCGCCGCGGCGGGTGCCGATGGCGACCTTCTTGCCGGGGAGCAGCGCGATCGAGGAGACCTCGGTCACTTCGCCGGCCGGCGTGGGGATCTCGACGCGTTCGTAGAATTCGTTCTGACGGGCTTCGGCGACGCGGATGGAATCGACCGTCGCGAGCTTGCCGGCCTTGGGGGCCTTGGCGGGAGCGGCGGACAGG
>RGES01000457.1 GCA_009917805.1 Verrucomicrobiota bacterium | reverse complement strand
GGACGAGCGTCAGCATGTCGCCGATCGAGGTGCCCGGGATATGGATGTGGGCGCGGATCGTCGGCTCCTCGATGTGCTCGATGGCGGACGGGTCGGGCATCGACACCGGATTGTCGAGGATGTGCTCCACGCCGTCGGTGGTGAAGACCTTGTAGACGACGGACGGGTAGGTCGAAAGGATGTCGAGGTCGTACTCGCGACGGAGGCGCTCCTGGACGATCTCCATGTGGAGCAGGCCGAGGAAACCGCAGCGGAAACCGAAGCCCAGCGCGGTCGAGCTCTCGGCGGTGTAGGTCAGCGAGGAGTCGTTGATCGCCAGCTTGGCGAGCGAGGTCTTGAGCTTCTCGTAGTCGGCGGTGTCGAGCGGGTAGATGCCGCTGAACACCATCGGGCTCACTTCCTTGAAACCCGGGACGGGCTCCTTGGCGGGCTCGCTGGCGAGGGTGATCGTGTCGCCGACCTTCACGTCCGCGACTTCGCGGATGTTGATGACGATGTAACCGACGCAGCCGGGGCCGAGCTCGTCCTGCGGCTTCATCTTCGGGGAGAAGACGCCGACTTCCTTGATGACGGAGCGGACACCGTTGTACATCAGCTCGATGGTCTGGCCGGCCTTGAAGGTGCCCGAGAAGACGCGGACGTAGCTGATGACGCCCTTGTAGGAGTCGAAGAGGGAGTCGAAGACCAGCGCGCGGTGCTGCGGGTAGTCGGACCAGCGGGGCGGCGGGACGCGCTTGATGATCGCGGCGAAGATGTCGTCGATGCCGATGCCGGACTTGCCGGAGGCGAGGACGGCGTCCTGCGCGGGGATGGTGAGGATGTCCTCGACCTGGCGGCGGGCTTCCTCCGGGCGGGCGCTCGGGAGGTCGACCTTGTTGATGACCGGGACGATCTCGAGTCCCTGGTTCATCGCGAGGGTGGCGTTGGCGACCGTCTGGGCTTCCACGCCCTGGGACGCGTCGATCAGGAGCACCGCGCCTTCGCAGGCGGCGAGGGAGCGCGAGACTTCGTAGGCGAAGTCGACGTGGCCAGGGGTGTCGATGAGGTTGAGGATGTACTGCTTACCGTCCGGCGCGGTGAAGTTCATCGTCACCGGGTGGCACTTGATCGTGATGCCCTTCTCGCGCTCGAGGTCCATCGCGTCGAGGAGCTGCTCCTTCATCTGGCGCTTCTCGATCGTCTTCGTGTGCTCGAGCAGGCGGTCGGACAGCGTCGTCTTGCCGTGGTCGACGTG
>RGES01000456.1 GCA_009917805.1 Verrucomicrobiota bacterium | reverse complement strand
ATCCGCCCGATCCTTTCCGAGCAGTGCTTCTCGTGCCACGGCTTCGACCCCAAGCACCGCAAGGCCGACCTCCGCCTCGACATCCGCGAAGGCGCCTTGGCCGTCAATGATGGCGTCCGCGCGATCATCCCAGGCGACCCCTCGAAGTCCGAACTCTGGAAGCGCCTGCTCTCCCAGGATCCGGAGGAAGTCATGCCTCCGCCCGAGGCGCACAAGCCCAAGCTTTCGGCCAAGCAGCTGGCGACGCTCCTCCACCAGATGGGCCTGAACCATGAGAAGCTCAGCGTGCGATCCCAGGGCCTCGACGTCCGCCTCACGGGGGTCAACCCCGCCAAGATCCTGAAGCCCCTGCTGGCCTGAGTGAGACGATGACGGCACCGACGGGAACATATGACGATTTTAATGAGTCTTAGCCTAGTCTGACGACCACCCCATGGCTTACTCGCTTGAACCGACCCTTCGCCGCCTGACCGATAAGATAAAGAGGATCGTGCCCGAGTTCGGCAGGATGATCCAAGGCCGCCCGCCCATTCATGCGAAAAGCATTTCGGGGGCCATGCTCATCTGTTTGTTATCCCTGCAGGCTCCCCGGGTATCCGCCGCTGAGCCGAACAGGATCGACCTGTTCGAAGCCCGCCAAGGCGGTTATCACACCTACCGGATCCCGGGCATCATCTCGATGAAGTCCGGCGCCCTGTTCACCTGGGTCGAGGCTCGCCGGACCGGCACGGGCGACTGGGAAGACATCGACATCCTATCGCGTATCAGCCGGGACGGCGGCGTCACCTGGGAGCCGGCCCGACAGCTGGTCGACGCCGGCACCAAGCCCGCCCATAACGGCGTGGCCCTCGTGGATGCAAACGACGAGTCGCTGCACTTCGTCTACTGCGTCAACTACTCGCAGGCCTTCCACATGCGCAGCGACGACGGAGGCCGCACCTTCTCCCAACCCAAGGAAATCACGGAGGCCTTCCGCCGCTTCGAGGGGCAATTCCTCTGGAACGTGATCGCCACCGGGCCAGGACATGGCCTACAGCTACGGGCCGGACGCTTCATCATCCCGATCTGGCTGTCCAACGGCGGGAAACGCCACCGTCCTTCGGCCGTCGGTGTTATCTACAGCGACGACCGTGGAGCCACATGGCAGGCGGGCGACCTTGTCCCGAACACCCTCATCAACATGAGCGAGACCGGGGCCGTCGAACGCGAAGACGGCTCGGTACTGCTCAACATC
>RGES01000455.1 GCA_009917805.1 Verrucomicrobiota bacterium | reverse complement strand
CGCGGGCGCGGCGGCTTTCTTGGACTTGGGACGAGGCACGGCGGAAAAGGTCCCTATCCGTGCGGCGAAAGCCCCGCCGCTACAATGCGAAACGCCGGCGGGCGGTTCGCGGCGCGTGATATTTATGATATTTTTTGTCTGGAACTTCCCGTTTCCCTCGCTGTTAAAAAGATGTGAATTTCCACCTCCCTCGCTCCTTCGGTCTCCTGGCCGCCATTTGCTGGGGAGCCGTCGCCGGCGCGGTCGTGGAGCCCATGTGGACGGCCAAGCCCGGCCCCTGGGGCGACCTGGAGGTCCGGACGGTCTACCTGGAGCCGCCGGAAAGCCTCCTGGCGGTCGTGGCCAAGCCGAGCACGGTGACCCGCTGGACGTTCGAGCAGGCCACGGCGAACGCCGTGCGCGAGATCCTGACGAAGGCCAAGGTGCCTGTGCCCGTGATCGAGCGTCTTTTCAGCCCAGTCCGCCTCGTCGCGAGCGGCAACAGCGTCGTGCTCCTCCCTGACGTCGAGGACCTGACGGCGATCTCCGAGGACTCCCGCAGCGCCCTCTACCTCGAACTGGCGAAGCATGCCGCCAACGAATACCAGCGCGACCCGGTGTTCATCCTCGGTGGCGACTTGGACGACTGGATGCAGGGCGCCTCGCTTACGCCGGCCCAGCAGGCCCTTTTCCGCCGGCTGCTCTGGAAACGCGGCGGCGCGCTCGTCTTCAGCGACGTGCAGGCCCTGCTGGGTCTGGCCAAGACCCCGGATGAGGTGAACGCGGTCTTCCGCTCCGTCACGCGCGTGCGTAGCCTGATCGTCGAACTGAAGCTGCCGCTCACGGCCGATCGCAAGGCTTTCATCGGCTACTGGACGAGCGGTCAGGAGGACTCTTCGCGCCTGGCCTTCATCAAGGCGATCACGGAGCGCCGCGCCCGTCAGACGGTGGATATCACCCATTTCCTGCCTCCGCTCATCCGGCAGCGTGCCTATACCTTCCCCGAGATGGACCTGGGGCTGAAAGGTCGCTTCCCCGACTGCCATTGGACCTCGCTGAACTTCTTCAACGCCACCCCCAAGGACCTCTACCTGGACACCAAGCTGGCCGCGGAGCATCTGCTGAAGGATTATGCGGTCGTGGACGCCCCTTACCAGTTCGGCGACGTGCTCTGCTTCCTGGACGAAGGCGAAGGCCTGCACACCTGCGTGCATATCGCCGACGACATCGTGCTGACCAAGAACGGCGACAGCATC
>RGES01000454.1 GCA_009917805.1 Verrucomicrobiota bacterium | reverse complement strand
GATCATCGGCGCCGTCGCCGGCCTGACCGCCCTCGCCCAGCTGGGCTATCTCCTCATCCGCGTGGGCTTCAGTTCCGATTCCGACCGCAAGAAGAACGCCTTGCCGCTGGCACTCGTCGGCCTCGTGGTCGTCCTGATCGGCTTGGGCGGCGTCTTCTTCGCGAAGCTCATCCAGGCATCGGTCTCCCGGCAGCGCGAATACCTCGCCGACGCCTCCGCGGTCCAGTTCACGCGCAATCCGCTCGGGCTGGCCTCGGCCCTGAAGAAGATCGCCGGCTTCGCGGGGGCGCGTCGGGAGGCTTCCGAAGCCGACCTCGAAGCCCAGCATCTGTTCTTCGCCTCCTCGGGTGGTTTCATGGAGGCGCTTTTCTCGACGCACCCGCCGATTTTCGAACGTATCCGTCGTATCGATCCGGCGTTCGACGGCATCATTCCCGATGTCGCGCCCGTCGAACCCGCTCCGAGTGAAGTGGTCGGCGTCTCCCGGGTCTCTGCTACGGCGGTCCCGCCGCCTTTGCCGGCTGCTCAACCGCGGGCGCTGCCGAGCGATCTCCAGATCCAGGATTCCGTCGGTTTCCGCGGTACGATCCCGGTCGCCCTTCGCGAGGCTTCGCAGGATTCCGTAAGCGCGATGGGCCTCGTCCTGGGCCTGTTGCTGCGTCGTGATGCCGCCTTGCGCGCGGTCCAGCTGGAGAAGGCCCGCGGGCTCGCCGGCGGCGAAGTCGTCCGCGAAGCCGAACGCCTCGAGCCTCTGCTGCGCGCGCTTCCGGCCGGCTTGCGCGTCCCGTTGCTGGACCTCTCCATGCCGGCGCTGCGTCAGCTCTCGCCCGGTCAGGAAGGCTTGTTCCGCCTCGCGATCGAGAAGGGTATCTTTCGAAGGAAGCCCATCTCATGCCGCGTGCCGGCGACCTGCCGTCGGCTTGTGGCCTTGTCCTTTCGGCCGTCGTCCGCACTTCGAGCGAATCGGCGGAAGCGCAGGAGCGAGCCTATCAGCTCGGCGTCGGCGCCCTGGGCTTGATCGGCGTGGAGGCCGCCTTGCTCGGCGCCGACCGGATCGACCTCCAGAAGGTCGACGACGCCTTGGCCGTCATCGCCGGCCAGAGCGTCTACGATCGTCGTAAGTTCGTGCGCGCCTGCGGTATCGCGATGCTCAGCGACAACCGCGCCGAGCCCGCCGAAGTCGAGATCGTCCGCGCCGTCGCCGATTCGCTCGGCATCAGTTTCTCGACGGGTCTT
>RGES01000453.1 GCA_009917805.1 Verrucomicrobiota bacterium | reverse complement strand
CCAACGCGGCCATGGACGGCGGCACGCCGATGGAAGCCATCTTCGCCAAGCGCCTCGAGATCATCAAGCCGACCAAGGCCGAACTCGAGGCGATCGGCGCGAAGTATATCGCGACCGTCGAACCCACTGCCAAGGCCACCTTGGAAAAACTCCGCGCCGCGGGGTGGAAGATCGCCATCGTCAGCGGGGGCTTCACCCAGGCCATCCTGCCCCTCGCCGCCTTCCTCGGCATCGACCGCGTCGAAGCCGTCATCCTGCGTTTCCATGCCGACGGTTCCTACGCCGGCTTCGACGAGTCCTGCCCGACCTGCCGGTCCAAGGGCAAGAACGTCGTCGCCCGCCGCCTCCGCGCCGAACACCAGGCCACGCACGTCGTCATGGTCGGCGACGGAGCCAGCGACCTCGAGGTCAAGGGCGATGCCGACAAGGTCGTCGGCTTCGGCCGTTATGCCGTCCGCGCGAAGGTGAAGGCCGGCGCCGACGTCTTCATCACGTCGCTGGATCAGCTGCCCGGAGTCGTCTGAACTTCGGTCCGCGTTCGCCGCATGGTGAACGTCAGGATAGGGGCGTGGCTAGGCCGCGCCCTCGGACGAGGAGGGCGCGTCGTAGCCGTTCCTCACGCTTGGTTCGCTACTCGAAGCGCGCCCGGATGATGCGATCGGGACGATGGCATGCGCGCATCCATGCGCCGGCCAGGATCTCGCTGCTCGTCCAGCGGGCGCTGACCGGTACGGATTGCTCGTCGCTGTCCCAGCACCAGATCCGGCCTTCTCCCGGCGGATATTGGTAGGCGGTCACCGCGTGGGACCACCCGTCGCCGCTGATGATCAGCACCCGCGCCTTGATGCCGTTGCGGCGGAGGGCCTGGGCCATGATCGCGGCCTCGGGCAGGCAGGCGTTGTCATAGTCGCCGATGACGTCGTCGGCGGCGACGGGCGCCGGCGGGTTGGTGGAGCAGCCGGCCAAGGCCAGCAGCGACGTCACCAACAGGGTATTCGCAAGAACGAGGCAGGGAGCGCGTCGCGCTTTCGCGCCTCGGTGGGGGCGGGTTTTGTCGGGGGTTGCGCAGGAGCCGTCCGACAAGGGCGATCCTGGACAAACAGCCGGCATCACCCGAATGGATGAAGCGTTGTTCATGTCAGTTATTGTATATCATCCCCACGCTGGGCAACCCCTCATCGGCGATTAGGGAATCATCCCTATGCCGCTAGGGCAGCACGCGGTGCTGCCCCTACCTCGATGC
>RGES01000452.1 GCA_009917805.1 Verrucomicrobiota bacterium | reverse complement strand
AGGGCGTGCCATCCGGCACGCCCTTTTTGTTGCCTGTCAATAACTCGGCGGGTCATGTCGTGCGGTCCGCTTGCCTCCCGGCGGAGTTCGTGAAGATTACAGGGCATGAGACCCGCCCTCTGGAAGGCCGTCGCCGAGAACCTCAAGGCGCATGACGCGGCCTACCGACTGACCGCGCGCGATGACTTCAACGCGCGTGCGACGCTCAAGGGTTCGACCGCCCTCGTGCGGGCTTTCTACCAGCCGCGCGAAGGCGACGTCCCGGGCGAGGCCACCGTGCACCTGACCCTCGACGGCCAGTCCCAGCTCGGCGCGATCGCCGCGTTCCCCTCCGACCAGAAACGCTACGCGAAGAAGCTGCCCTCGACGCTCCACTTCTCCCAGGAACTCTCCGCCCGCAAGCCCGAGGGACTCGGCGAGGCCCGCCTGACCTTCAAGGCCAACGTGGTCTCCTGGCACGACAGCAAGCTCATCGAACGCCTCGGCGTCTTCTACGCGGACAGTTTCCACGCCCTCTTCCAGCTGCACGCCGAACTGACAGAAGCAGGAGAGTGAATGCCTTAGGTAGGGTCGGGACCGCGTCACGACATAGTGCTACTAAGCAGATGGCGGAGTCGATGACAGATGACGGATGGCAGATTGGACCAAGGAGGTCTGAATGGAGGGCTGAATGGAATAATCCCGCCACCTGCCACCTGGGGCTGCCACCCGAGAGAGAGGCAGCAAATTCAAGGGGAAACCGGAGACCGGATGATTGGCTGGGGTCCTTAATAATGGCCGAAGCAAACTTTCCGGTTTCCGGTCTCCCTTTGAGTGGCGCGAATCTTCCAACCGCCAAGCCCTAGCCCTGTCTCTGGCCCTTAACTAAGGCGATGCCGCTGGCATCGCCTTAGTTCTTCCCTTTTCCCCTTTCTGGGGCTTAAAAAGACCCCTTCCCTCCCTTTCCTTTACCGTCCCATGACCTCCGCCCAAGTCCGGCAATCCTTCCTCGATTTCTTCAAATCGAAGCAGCACTCGATCGTGCAGTCGTCGAGCCTGATGCCGGACTCCCCCAACCTGCTCTTCACCAACGCCGGGATGAATCAGTTCGTCCCGATCTTCCTCGGCCAGACGAAGTGCCCGTACACCCCCGGCCGCGCCGCCGATACCCAGAAGTGCATCCGCGCCGGCGGTAAGCACAACGACCTCGAAGACGTCGGCCTCGACACCTACCACCACACCTTCTTCGAGATGCTGGGGAACTGG
>RGES01000451.1 GCA_009917805.1 Verrucomicrobiota bacterium | reverse complement strand
CTCCATCGGCGCCGGCACCGTGGCCATCGCCGACTTCGGCAACGGCACGACCGCCAGCCCGCTGGGCGTCACCGCCCTCACCGATCCGACCAAGCTCGTCCTCTCCGCCGGCGCGACCCTCGAGTTCAACGGCTCGACCAACACCAGCACCGCGCGTAGCTTCACCGTCGGCGGTTCCGCCGGCATCGCCGCGACGGGCACGGGTACGCTGGAATTCACGGCGGCTTCCATCCTTGCGACCAGCGGCTCGGCGCCGGCCCTGACGCTTACGGCCAGCAACACCGGCACCAATCGTTTCGCTCCGACCCTGGCCGATGGCAGCAGCCCGTTGGCGACCCTCGCCATCGACGGCACCGGCACGTGGGTCATCGGTGGCGGTGCAAACGGCGCGAACCGCTTCAAGGGCGATATCCGTATCGATGCCGGCGCGGGTTCCACCATCGGCTTTGAGTCGGGTTCGCTGCCGCCCACGGCGGTCATCGCCGTCGCGGATGGCGCGAAGATCCGCTGGGAACCCGGCAACACCACCGACCTCGGCGGCAACCTGAGCATCAAGGCGGGCGACACCGCCAAGCTGGACCTCGGCAACAACACCGTCGTCTTCAACGCCGCGCCCACCGTCGCCACGGGCGGCACCGGCACGAGCGTGAACCTCGAGAAGCAGGGTTCGGGCACGCTCAAGATCGCCACCGGCGTCAACGCCTCGTCCTTTAACGTCGCGCTGCCGGCCAACTCGGGCCTCCTCTCGGTCAACGGCACCGTCGGTAATGTCAGCCTGGCCTCGGGCTCCAAGCTCGGCGGCTCGGGTACCGTCGGCGATGTCACCGCCGGCACCGGCGCAATCGTTTCTCCGGGTAATTCTCCGGGCGTCCTCGGCGGTTCGACGATCCGCCTCGACGGCGGTTCGATCTTCGAATGGCAGGTCCAGGACGCCAAGGAACTCACCGTCAATCCGGGCTACGACAAGCTGACGCTGTCGGGCAACCTCGACCTCACGCACGCCAGCGCGGGTAACAAGATCACGCTCAAGGTGGTCTCGCTGCTCGGTAACGGCAACGGCACCGACCTCGGGAACCCGCTCAACTTCGACAAACCGGGCACCGTGGGTCTCCGCCCGATGGTCTTCAACTTCGCGACGGTCGCCGGCAACGTGCTCACGAATTCCGGTGAGCAGATCAGCGACGTCTTCACCATCGACGTCAGCCAGTTCACGTACTCCGACGGCAGCGCTTCCAGCGCCGGCCT
>RGES01000046.1 GCA_009917805.1 Verrucomicrobiota bacterium | reverse complement strand
GCCGTTGCCGTCGAAGGTCAGGTTGGCCGGCTCACGGAGGCCGTCGCGCTCGCTGAGCACGAGCTCGAGCCGGTAGCCCTCCGGCAGCTCGATGGTCTTGAGCTCATCCTCGGGCGACAGCGCCTTGACGGCAGGCTGCGGGGTGAAGTCAGGCTCATAGGCTTTCTCTTCGGCGGCATGGGCAGCCACGAACGTGAGCGCGGACAGGAAGACAGCGGATCGCATGGGGGTATGACTCTTAAATCCCTTGATTGTTCTGCCCTTTCAAGCCGTATCCCCCGACCGCCTCGAAAACGCCTTTGCCAAGAACCCACCTGTCGCCTTTCTCATCCCCATGCGACCCCTGCTGCTGGCCCTGCTCACGGCCTTTTCCCTCGGCTTGTCCGCCGCCGGCAAACCCAATGTCGTCATCATCCTAGCCGACGACCTCGGCTATGGCGACCTGGGCTGCTACGGCCACCCGACGATCAAGACGCCCCACCTCGACCAGATGGCGGCCGAGGGCCTACGCTTCACCCAGTTCTATTCCGCCGCCGAAGTCTGCACGCCGAGCCGGGCCGCGCTGATGACCGGCCGCTACCCGGTACGTTCCGGCATGGCCCACAACCAGTTCCGCGTCCTCCGCGCGATCTCGACGGGCGGGCTTCCTGCTTCCGAGATCACGCTCGCGCAGTCTCTCAAGGACGCCGGTTACGCCACGGGCATCATCGGCAAGTGGCACCTCGGCGTCTGGGCGAACAACCAGCCCCAGCACCACCCGCTCGCGCACGGCTTCGATTTCCACTTCGGCCTGATGCACTCGAACGACATGAACCCGACGGCGGGCAATCCGCCCAAGGCCAATGCGCTCGTCGCCCAGGATCCGGCCTGGTGGAACGCCGCCCTCTACCGCGGCCGCGAACTCCTCGAGCCGCGCACCGACCAGACCCAGCTGACGAAGCGTTACGCCGAGGAGGCCGTGAAGTTCATCGGCGCGAACAAGGACAAGCCGTTCTTCCTCTACCTGCCGCACACCTTCCCGCACACGCCCCTGTTCGCCTCCGAACGCTTCAAAGGCAAGAGCCCTCGCGGCATCTACGGCGACGTGCTCGCCGAACTCGATTGGAACGTCGGCGAGGTGCTCAAGGCCCTCAAGGACAACGGCGTGGCCGACAACACCTTGGTCTTCTTCACCAGCGACAACGGACCGTGGACGCTCATGGGCGCCGAGACCGGCGGCAGCGCCGGCCTGCTCAAGGACGGCAAGGGCAGCACCTGGGAAGGCGGCATGCGCGTTCCCGGCATCGCCTGGTGGCCCGGCAAGATCAAGCCCGGCGTGACGGACAACGTCGCCACGATGATGGACCTCTTCCCCACCGCCGCGAAGCTCGCCGGGGCGAAGATACCGAACGACCGTCCGATGGACGGCACCGACCTCTCCCCGCTCCTGCTCGAGGAGCGCGCCGTGGACCGCGGGCTCTTCTGCTACTATCGCGGCGAGAAGCTCTACGCCGCGCGCCTCGGCGATTGGAAGATCCATTTCATCACCCAAGCCGGATACAACGACAACAAGCCGCAGGTCCACGATTGGTTCTGGGTTCAAATCCCGGTGGGCCCACTTACTTTCAACCGGCGGACTTGATACGCTCCCAGAAAGGGAAATATCCGCGGGTGGCGTGCGGGAAATGTTCGGCGTCCCAAGCCCGGCGGCGCCAGATCAGCGGGATGCCGGCGGCGGACATGGCAGCCTCGATGGCCAGCGCCTCGGCCAGCCATGGTCCGACGAAGGGGCGATAGGCGACGATTGCCTGCAGACGGTTAGCCTTGGCCCATTCGACCAAGGATGCAGCCAGATCTGCGACCTCGCCGGAGGAAACGTCAGCCCCGAAATGCTTGCCGGCCCGCGTCGCTCCATCTTCCAAGGCCGCCTGCGTCCACGCGGTGACTTTCTCCGACCATCCGGAATGCGCGCGGATGGCATGCGGCCGCACGGCATTGACGGCTTGGATATTCAAGTCCGCCAGCTCACCCGTCTCGACCGCCAGATCTTCGGGGTGTACCCACAGACCGATGCGTTCGCAGGTCTTCAGCGACGTCAATTGCGCTTGGTCCTCGGTCCATAGCGCGACCTTGGGCAAAGGCTCCTCCCTGATGGAAATGGGGGCAGACGCGAGACGACTATCCTCGGGCGCATGCTCCCCGTCGGTGTAGAAGGCGATGTTGTCCGCCCGGGCGACATACGTCTTGCCCGGCGTCTGCAACCCCGCCACCCAACGCCAGGAGAGCGTATTGCTGGCGACATCCCCATCGAGCAGATGCTCCATGAAGAATGCCGCGCCCAGCTCCCACGGCAGACGCAGCGTGAAGATCCAGATCGAAGCGAACCACATGCGGGCATGGTTATGCAGGTAGCCGGTGGTCACGAGTTCCTGCGCCCACGCATCGAAGCCGGAGATACCGGTCTGGCCGGCGAGAGCGGCTTCCCACGTCGCTCTCTGCTCGGAGCTCAGCGACTCGCGTAGACGAGGCACGGCCTTGACCCAGCGAGTCCAAGCCTCCGGACGTTGCTCCAGCCAGCCCTTCCAATAGGTCCGCCAATAGACCTCCTGCACGAACTTCTCGACGGCATGAAAAGACCAGAGAGCCCTGGCCGCGGCGACGATCTCCGACTCCAACAGGAGGCGTTTCTGGACCCAAGGCGACAGCCGCGAGACGTTGTCATGCCCCGGCCGGACGTAATTCCGTTCCGCGGCATAGCGCCCTGCGGCCGGCATGAACTCCTCCAGCCGCGCCAGAGCGGCGGCACGGGTCGGCAGGAAGTGCGACGGCTTGGACATGCCCCGACCTAAGCGGAAGGCCAACCTTCCGCAAACGGACACGAAACAAAACGGAGCCCGCCCTCACCGTGATAAGTCACGCCACTCGGCCTAAGCCGCCGCAGGTCAGCGCGGCAACTGCTTCCGGAGTTCTTCGATCGGCATCTGGGGGTTGGCGGCCTTCATGATCGCCAAGCGCTTCTCATAAAGCTCGTCCTTCTTGCGCTCTACGAGCTTGAGGATTTCCGCGGCGCGCCCCTTGGCGGCCTCGACCTGCTTCGGGGTCAGTTTCTTCTCGAGCGCCGCGGCATATTTGACCGTGGCCGACACATCGCGGGAAAGCGCCTTGGACACCTGATACCATGCGAAAGCCTCGACGGCATTCTTGGGGATGCCCTGGCCCTCGTCATTCATCAGGCCTACGGTGAACGCGGCGTTCGCGTCGCCCAAGACCGCGGCCTTGGCGAACCACTTGCTCGCCTCAGGCAGGTCGCGTTTCACGCCTTTGCCTTGGAAGTGGATCATCGCGACCATCTGGACGCAGAAAAGGTCGTCCTGCTCCGCCGGCTTGGTCGCCCAGCGCAGCGCCAAGGCCGGATTCGCCTCCACCTCGCTCCCTTGGAAGTAGGCCGAGGCAAGCTGCGCCTGGGCTTCGACGTCGCCCGACTCGGCTTTGGACTTGAGCGCGCTGAGCGCGTCGGCGGCCTGCACGGCGGGCAGGGCAAAAGCCAACAGGAAGAGACAGATGACACCTGAGCCAGGGGCGTTTCTCATGGTATGTATTTTGGATACAGCCAAAGACCTGGCAAGACGAAGGAGCGGGAGAGCAAGACCGTCCCAGCAACCGCTTGCCAGCAAGGCGCCGATGCCAATAGTGCGGGCGTGCGAAGCCTCCTACCCCTCTTCCTCGCCCTGACCGCGTTCGCGGCCGAGACCGGCACGCCGGTCCAGAAATTCCAGCAGCTGGACTCACTCCTGCCCTCCCCCTCCCCCCAACGCCTGGCCACGGGCGCTCCGGGCGCCGGCTATTGGCAGAACCGCGCCGACTACGATATCCGCGCCGAACTCGACGATGAGAAGCGCACGATCACGGCCGAAGCGACGGTGACCTACCACAACGCCTCGCCGGACACGCTCGACTACCTCTGGGTCCAGCTGGATCAGAACTACTTCGCCAAGCGCGCCGACTCGCGCACGACCCCGAACACCAAACGCGGGGTCGACCTCAAGAAGTTCAGCTACACGGCCCTGGATCGCCTCCTCGCCTACGAGATGCTGCGCCTCGACCTCCCGAAGCCCCTCAAGCCCGGCGCCGACTTCGTCTTCAAGATCGCCTGGACCTATCCGATCAACGACGCCAAGCGCATCATGGCCCGCACGGGCTACGAGTTCTTCAAGGAAGACGGCAACAGCATCTACACCATCGCCCAGTGGTTCCCGCGCATGGCCGCCTACACGGACTACGCCGGCTGGATCAACAAGCAGTTCCTCGGCACCGGCGAGTTCACCCTCGAATTCGGCAACTACAAGGTGGCCCTGACCACGCCGGACGACCACGTCGTCGCCGCGACCGGCTCGCTGCGCAACCCCGAGCAAGTCCTCACGCAGGCCCAACGCGACCGGCTCGCCCAGGCCCGCCAGGAGACCAAGAAGCCCGTCTTCGTCGTCACGCCCGCGGAAGCCGCGGCCGCCGAGAAAGGCCGCCCCAAGGGCAAGAAAACCTGGGTCTTCCAGGCCGATAACGTGCGCGACTTCGCCTTCGCCTCCTCCCGCAAGTTCATCTGGGACGCCATGGCCGTGGCCGGAACGCAGGTCGACGGCCAACCCGTCATGGCGATGTCCCTCTACCCCAAGGAAGGCATGCCGCTCTGGGACAAGTACTCCACCCATGCCATCGCGCACACGATCGAAGTCTACTCGCGCTACACGTTCGACTACCCCTACCCGGTGGCCTGGTCCGTCAACGGCGCCATCGGCGGCATGGAATACCCGATGATCTGCTTCAACGGGCCACGCCCGGAAAAAGACGGCACCTACCCCGAACGCACCAAGTACGCGCTCATCGGCGTGGTCATCCATGAGGTCGGCCACAACTACTTCCCGATGATCGTGAACAGCGACGAACGCCAATGGACCTGGATGGACGAAGGCCTCAACTCGTTCGTGGAATCCCTCGCCCAGGCCGAATGGGAGGACAACTGGAAACCCCGCCGCGACAGCCGCCTGATGCTCGAGTACATGAAGCAGACGGAACGCGTGCCGGTCATGACCAATTCCGAATCCATCGCCGACCTCGGCCCCAACGCCTACGGCCAGCCGACCGTGGCCCTCAACATCCTCCGCGAGAACGTCCTCGGCCGCGAGGCCTTCGACCATGCCTTCAAGACCTATGCGAAGCGCTGGATGTTCAAACGCCCCACCCCGGCCGACTTCTTCCGCACGATGGAGGACGCCAGCGGGGTCGACCTCGACTGGTTCTGGCGCGGCTGGTTCTACGGCGTCGACCATGTCGACGTCGCCATCGACGAGGTCCGCTGGCTCCAGCTCGACACCCGCGATCCCGCCATCGAGAAACCCAAGGCCAAGGCCGAGAAGGAAGCCCTGCCGAAGACGCTGTCCAAGGAACGCAACGCGAGCCTGCCCAAGCGGGTCGACCGCTTCCCCGAACTGAAGGACTTCTACGACGGCTACGACGAGGCCACCGTGCTCCCGAGCGACAAGAAGAAGTACGAAGCGCTCCTCAAGGAGCTGGAGGAAGCGAAGGTCGACCCGGCGCTGCTCCGGACCAAGCATAACATCTACGTGCTCGAGATCTCGAACGTCGGCGGGCTCGTCACGCCCGTCCCGCTCAAGCTGGAATACGCCGACGGGTCCGTCGAGGAGCTGCTGCTCCCGGCCGAGTTCTGGCGCTTCAACACCGAGAAGGCCTCCAAGGTCCACGTGACCACGAAGGAACTCCGGGCGGTCACCTTCGACCCGCGCCAGGAGCTGATGGATACGGACGTGGAGAACAACTTCTGGCCACGCCGGCCGGTCAAGACGAAGCTCCAGCTCTTCAAGGATGAGAAGCCCGCCAACCCGATGCGCGAGCTCACGAAGCCGGAACCCGCGCCGGCCAAGGCCGACGCCAAGCAATAAGCGCATCCGATGAAGATCGACGAAGAACTCCGCCAGCGCCTCAACCCTTGGGATTGGCTCGTCCTCGTCGTCGCGGTCGTCTCGCTGCTGCTGGTCCTGCTCGAGACCTTCCTGCACATCCCTGGCAACCTCCTCCCGTTGCTGCGCGACATCGACCGGCTCTCCTGCCTGATCTTCCTGGCCGACATCGTCGTCCGCTGGCGCCGCGAGAAATGGGCGGCGGCGTTCTGGCGCTGGGGCTGGATCGACCTGCTGGCCAGCATCCCCTTCGACCCCGCCTTCCGCTCCCTGCAGGCCATCCGCATCTACCGCTTCGTCCGCCTCATCCGCGTGCTGAAGAAGCTCAACACGCTCACGAGCGGCACCTCCCTCAACGAGAAACTGCTCGCGCTCCCCGGCATCGCGCTGGTCATGGTGTTCTTCAGCACGATGCTGATGGTCGAGGTCGAACGCGCCGCGCCGAACGCGACGATCAAGAGCGGCGGCGACGCCCTCTGGTGGGCGCTCACGACGGTCACCACCGTGGGCTACGGCGACATGTATCCGGTCACGACCGAAGGCCGTATCATCGCCGCGGTGCTGATGCTGATCGGCATCGCCCTGTTCGGCGCGATGTCGGCCATCGTGACCTCGAAGCTCATCCTGCCCAAGGAGACCCGCGACCATGAGGAACTCCGCCACGAGATCCGCTCCCTCCACGCCGAAATCAAGGAACTCCGCCGCCATCTGCCTGACAAACCCCAAGACCCCCATGCGTAAGACCCTCCTCGCCCTCTGTCTCCTCGCCGCCGTCGGCTTCGGCGCCTGGCGCTTCCTCGCCCCCGCCCCGGCCCCGAAGAACCCGATGGAGCGCATGAAGGCCGTCAGCCCCGTCGAGAAGATCCGTGAACCGAAACCGGTCGCTCCCGCCCCGGTCGTCCGCGCCGCGCCGGAAGCCCCGAACAAGCTGACCGCCAAGCGCGCCCAGATGGAGGAGCGCTTCACCGACCTGAAGGAAGAAGGCCGCCGTATCCGCGAGACCCTGATCGCCAACGACCCGAAGGCGGCGCAGGCCTACCAGACGATCTCCCAGCGCCCCGAATACCGTCAGCCGCCCTCCGCCAGCAAGGCATCGCGATGCTGCTGACCGAGATCCAGCGCGTGAACAGCCAGCCCGACGCCGGGACGACCTTGCAGCGCACCTCTCCGGGTACGCTGACGCCGAACTCGGGAGCGGCGCCCGCCCCGGCCCCCGCGCCGCCGGTCGTCTTCCAGTAAGCCGGCTCAGGAGCCCCAGCTGAAACGCTCGGGCACCCAGGCGTATTGGTCGCCCTTGGGCACCACGGTGCCGATGCCTGGCCACGGCAGGTGGAAGCCGAAGGCCCGGCACTTCTCCTTGGCCATGCGCGTAAAGAGCTTCTTCCGCGTCTTGACCGCGGTCTCGGGATCATGGTCCATCGCGACGGTCCAGCCGACGTTGTCGAACATGAGCACGTGGTGATGCACGACGTCGCTGATATGCACGAGGGACTCGCCTTCGGAACGGATCTCGAAGCACGCGTGGCCGTCCGTATGACCCGGAGCCGCGATGATCGTCACGGCGTCGTGGAAAAGCTTCTGGCCGTCCTTGGCGATGACGAGCTGGTCCTTCAGGATATCGAAGTTGCGGCAGACGGTCTTCACCATGTTGGGCAAGGGCTTCTTGTCGCGCTTGGACTTGGAGAAGTCGGGATTCGGGCCGCGCCAGAAATCGTATTCTTCCTGGAGCAGGTAGATCTTGGCGTTCGGGAACGCCGGCTTGCCGTTGTCGACGAAGCCGTCGAGGTGGTCGGAATGGGAGTGGCTGAGGAAACCGGTCGTGACCTGCTCGGGCTTGATGCCGAGCTGACGCAACCCCTCGGCCAACCAGCCGAAGTTAGGATTGGGATGCCGCTCCCCGAAGCCCGCGTCGATCAGCGCGACCTCGTCGCCGATCTTCAGCCCCATGATGTTCACGTACAGCGGCAGCGCGTCGAGGCGCTCGCGATTGAAGACCAAGGCGTCCTTCATCGTCGGGCGGTCCGCTTCCGGCCACATGAGCTCGAGGCCCTGCTTGAAGAGCATGTGCCCGTCGCTGATGGAGAAGGCCTCGATCTTGCCGATGTTGAACTTATAGACGTAAGGATTCGGCGGACGTTTCGTCGCCGCCTTCGGCGCATCGGCCGCGGCGAGACGCGAAGCGGTCGCGAGGCCGGCCAACGCGAAGGCGGCGGCGCCAAGGAATTCGCGTCGGGAGGAGGGCTGGATTGCTGAAGCCATGGGAGGGGTTAAGCGCAATCTACCCGCCGCCCCGCCCCGCTCCAGCCCAAACGAAGAAGGCGGCCGTGAGGCCGCCTTCATGGAAAAGCCAGGTATGGGCTTAGCGGGAGATCGTGACGCGCGCCGGAGACGGCGTGTTCGATAGCACGTTATAGGTGTAGGCCGGGTAGACCAGGCTGGTCACCGAGAACGTGTAGGTCGACGGGAGCGTGTCGCGCTGCTTGGGCATCTGGATGGTCACGTAGCCGTTGATGTCGGTCTTGGCGGCCGCGGCACCGGTCACCGAACCGGTCACGCCGACATAGACGGCCACGGAACGGAGCGGCTGACCATATTGATTGACGACCTGGATGACCGCGGTACCGGCCACTTCGACGTTCGTCATGCGAACCCACGAAGCGGTGATGGAGGCCACGCGCACCGAGTTCGGCAACGGCGTGCCGGTGACGGTGATCACCTTGACGGCCTGCGCGGAAGGATTCCCCTGATTGTCCGTCACGATGAGCTTGGCGTTATAGACGCCCTGGGCCGCATAGGTGTGGACCGGGTTGCGAAGGGTCGAGGTGTTCGCGGTACCCGAAGCAGGGTCGCCGAAATCCCAGGCATAGCTGGCGATGACGCCGTCGGGGTCCGTGGAGCTGCCGCCATCGAAGGCGACGGTGCAAGGACGGAGGCCGCCGGTGCGGTCGGAAGTGATGACGGCGGTGGGCGCCTGCATCAGCGTCTGCCAGGTACCGGTGATGCCGTAACGTCCGAGGGAACCATAGTTCGTGAAGCCGGCGCTGGTACCGACGACCGTGCCAGTGACGCCGGTGTTCGTCCAGACCTGGGAGCCGGCCGAAACCGCCGGATCGTAACCGACGCCGTTCACCTTGATGTAATAGGTGCCTCCGGTCGGCACGTTGTAGGTCAGGGTGTTGCCCAACCCGTTGGTCACATAGTTCTTCGCGACGACGGTGCCGGCCG
>RGES01000450.1 GCA_009917805.1 Verrucomicrobiota bacterium | reverse complement strand
CACGGCCACGCCTGGCGCAACGCCGGCCGCTGATCATGGCCCACCCGCTGATCGACGCGCTCCCGGGCTTCCCGGTCAAGATCTCCGCCGTCCTCCCGTCGCTCGACAAGGCGTGGGCCGACGAAGGCGAGGAAGCCGCGCGCGCTTCGCAGATGAACCTCGTGCTGATGTTCGGCGCGGCCGTCTCGCCCGAGGACGCGCAGGCGCGTTTCGACGAGGCCATCCGTTTCGCCCAGCGTTATCCGTGCCGCCTCGTGATCCTCGCCGCCCGTCCGGCCGCCGAGGCCGCCGCCGCGCTCGAGGCCAAGGTCAACGTCCTCTGCTTCTTCGATCCCTCCCGTCGCGGCAAACGCTGCTGCGAGGCGCTCATGCTCGCGCACGGCGCGCCCACGGCGGAACTCGAGTCGCTCGTCTCGACCTGGCTCGAAGGGGACCTGCCGGTCAACGTCTGGGCTCACGGCGTGACCGTCGACGAGTTCAGGCCGTGGCTCGGATGGACTTCCCGCTGCCGCCGCGTCGTCGCCGACCGTTCCCTCGTGGGCGACGACTTCTTCAAGCTTACGTTCCCGAACCCGAAATCCGTGCGCGATCTCGCCGTCGCGCGCTGCCTCCCGGTCCGCCAGGCGCTCGGCCAGTTCCTCGCGGCGCACGCCCCCGCCGAACTCGTCCGCGGCCTGCGTTCCGTCACGATCAACCATGGCGCCGGCCTCAAGGGCGAAGCCTCCGGCCTGCTCGAATGGATGCGCGGCTGCCTCACGCATTGCGCCGGGCTCTCGCGTTCGCATCTCGCCGCCGAGTTCGCGACGACCCCGCAGCCGCCGCCCGGCGACAACCTCGACGCCGAATGGGTCTACGCCGACGGCGCCCGCTTCTCCTGGGAGCATGCCGACAAGGGCACGCGCGCGATCATCACCTTCACGCGCAGCCGTCAGGCGGCGCCCGTCACCCAGCGCGTCGCGCTGATGGCCGCCCCCGAGGCGTTGTCGGAAGCGGTGTTCTTCTAAGCGCGGAGCGCACAGCGCTCGCGCGATGGAGGATGGACGATAATAGATACAGAGTGAGGATGGGTGATGAAGGATCTGCGATTTGATTAGGTCAGGGGGCCTTTCTGCCTCCGTTCCTAGCATCCTTCATCTTCCATCGTTCATCTGCATTTCCTATCTGGGTTCAGCTTAAGCCACCCCGTTCTCCCTCAACCATGCGGCCATGAGCTGGAAGGCCTTGGCGCGGTGGCTGATGGCGTCTTTCTTC
>RGES01000449.1 GCA_009917805.1 Verrucomicrobiota bacterium | reverse complement strand
AACGCCGAGATCCGCGAAGGCTTCCAATATTTCTCGGTCACCACGAACGACGGACGCTCGCTCAGCGGCTTCCTGGTCGAGCGCGACGCCCAGATCCTGGTCCTGCGCGGATTGGAAGGGGAGGACATCACCGTGCGCCAGGCCGACGTCCGTCTGCTCACGCCGATGGGGCGCAGCCTGATGCCGGAAGGGCTGCTCGACGGTCTGGATCCCCAGCAGCTGCGCGACCTGTTCGCCTACCTGCGCATCTCCCAGCCGATCAGCAAGTAGCCCGAACTTAGGCTGGAACTTCGTCTCTTAATGGGTGTTTATAAGGTCGTACCCTACACCCTATGAAGCACCTCCCTATCCTCAGCCTCCTCGCCCTCGGTTCGGCCTCCGCTTTCGCGGCTTCCGGTCCGTCCAGCCTCTTCGCCAACAACGTCGAAGTGAGCTACGTCCAGCAGTCCACCGACGGCGTCGCCGGCCACCTCAACGGCTGGGGCGTCTCCGCCACCGCCTACCTCGGCAAGTCCGACCTCTTCGTCAACGCCCAGAGCACCCTCGGTGGTGACCTCGGCAACGGCGTTGACGCCGCCTCCCTCGGCTACCGCTTCAAGAACGTCGCCTCCCTCGCGGATGTCGCCGTGACCATCGGTTCCGACGAGACCTACGGCCTCGCCCTCCATCGCGCCCTCGGCGCGGGCTTCGGCGCCTGGGCTTCCTACGAGCGCAACGCCTCCGGCCACGACATCAACGTCGCCGTCAGCAAGATGCTCACCCATGACGTCTCGCTCGACCTCGGCTACTCGTGGATCACCCGCGACGCCGCCGCCGACCAGGGCGAGTGGAGCCTCGGCGTCCGCTACAAGTTCTAAGCCTTAAGCGCTAAGCACGACGAAAGCCGTCGGCCCTCGCGGGTCGGCGGCTTTTTCTTTGGTCACATCAGTCCCTGCGTGGGGATGACGGGGGCGGGAGCCGCCGGCGCCGCGGCCGGGGCGGCGTCGAGCTTGTCGAGTTCCGCCTTGAGGATGCCGAGGCCTTGGTCGCGCAACGATTGGACATCGGCCATCAAGGCTTCGCGCTGGGCGTCCGTCTCCGCCGCGCGGAAGGCTTCGCCGATCTCCCGGCCGCGCTTGAAAAGATCCTGCGAGGCGGGATTGGTCATGCCGTTGCGGAAAGCCATGCCGAGTTTCTTCTCGTCGCCGCCGGCGAGGTCCAAGGCCATCTTCTTCGTTTCTTCGCCGAAGGCCTTGAAGCGCGCCTTGGTCGCTTCGTCC
>RGES01000448.1 GCA_009917805.1 Verrucomicrobiota bacterium | reverse complement strand
AGTGAAACCGGATTTGACGGCGGTGCGCAGGAGCAGCCCGAAGGTCGAAAGGGCCGACGACTGATGGGAGATATCGACGACGAGGACCCGGCGGACGTCGCGGTCGGGCGGGTTCTTCACGAGCTCGACGTACAACGCGCGCATCAGGAGGTCGGCCATGGCATCTCGTCCGGATCGTTCGCAGGCGAGGGTCGCGATGGCCGAGGAGCCGAGCAGGTCCGGCGCGGGCGAGGGAGCATTGGGGCTGGAGATGCCAAAGGTCTCTTCGCCATAGACCTCGCGACGGAGGTTCGGGATCTTCGCGCCCATGACGTCGGCGTAATCGATGACGAGTACCTGGGCGCCGGAAGCGACGAGTCCCGGGACGATGGCCTCGCGCAGGAGGTAAGACTTACCCGCGCCCGGAGCGCCGGAGACCAGCACATGCCCTCCCCCGATCACCCGTTGGGTGTGATGAGGAGTCCAGAGGGCGAGATGCATGCGAGGGGATACAGGTGCAAAGGTGCAAAAGTGCAAAGGTGAAAGAGATACAAGGGGACACGTGGGCAAGGTGACAGGGGGACAAGGGGAAGATGCACGGCTCAATGGGGGCAGCATAGGGGAACCGGATAGTTGGCTGGGGACATATGGCCGCAGCATATATTCCGGTCTCCGGCTTCCCTTTGAGTGAAATGTTAAGGTAGGGCTGACCATCCTTGGTCGGCCGCGGTCGAGCAAGGATGCTCGACCCTACCCAAACAGAACAGCCGCCCGGGTGGGCGGCTGATTGGTTCGCAGCAGCGGATGCGATGTCATCGCATCCCTACCCTTTATTTAGCCGAGGCGCTGTAGATCTTCAGGTCGTCGAACTGACCGCTCTGGCCGGCGACGCCGAATTCGTAGCGGGTCTTGGTGGCGTGGGCGATGCCGGAGGACTTGAGGTAACCGACCGGCTTGCCGTCTAGGACGACGCGGATCTGGTCGTCGACGATCTCGACGACGAGGGTCTGCCATTCGCCTGGCTTGACGTCGGCCGGGAACGTGGCGGAGCGACCGACGAGCAGCTTCTGGGCCTCGGCCTTCTTGGCGGGGTCCTGGAGCATGGCGCGGATCTCGTTCTTCATGCCGCCGTCCTTTTCGTCGATGATCTGGACGGAGCCCTTCTTGGCCTTGGCGTCATAACGGACCTGGGCGCGACAGATATGGCCGTAGTGGCAGCCGGTGAAATTGCGGTCGTCGAGTTCGACGTCCATCATCGAGGCGCCGTCGAGCTTGATGCGGA
>RGES01000447.1 GCA_009917805.1 Verrucomicrobiota bacterium | reverse complement strand
GGTGCACATCGGCGTCTACGGTTACGACCGGGCGACGCTCGCCGGCTACGCCCGGCTGAAGCCGACCGAGCTCGAAGCCGTCGAATCGCTCGAGCAGCTCCGCTTCCTCGCCCACGGCCTCACCTTCCAGACCGTCGTCACCGATTATCATCCCGTCGCCATCGATACCCCCGAAGATCTCGCAGCCGCGCGGAAGATGATCTGACGCGCCGAAGGCGCGGCACATCATCGTGCAAACCTGAAAGCACTTTCAGGTCACAGGTCCCGGCCCTCAGGTCTCTGGTGCGGGTTATCTGGTGCAGGTTCAGGACTCGGGTAAAATTCAGCTCCCGCCGGCTGAGACCCGAAACCTGAAAGCATTTCCCCCATACTCCATACTCTAAACTCGATACTCTCTCCTCTTAACATGACTACTCCCCTCGACTCCGCCCGCGCCTTGCTCCAGGCCGAAGCCTCCGCGCTCGCCGAACTCGCCACGCGCCTCGACGGTTCCTTCACGAAGGCCGTCGACCTGCTCGCCGCCCATCAGGGCAAGGTGGTGCTCTGCGGCGTCGGCAAGTCCGGTCTCATCGGCCAGAAGATCGCCGCGACGCTCTGCAGCACGGGCACGCCCGCCATCTTCCTCCACGCCGCCGACGCGGTGCACGGCGACCTCGGCATCCTGCAGGCCGGCGACCCGGTCATCCTTCTCTCGCGCTCGGGCACGACCGCCGAGCTCGTCCGCCTCATCCCGGTGCTGCGCTCCTTCAAGTCGCCCATCGTCGCGATCGTCTTCAAGTCGCCCATCGTCGCGATCGTCGGCAACACGCAGTCGCCGCTGGCGACCCAGTCCGACGTGGTCCTCGACATCGGCGCCCGCCCGGAAGCCGATCCGCTCGGCCTGGTGCCGACGACCAGCGCGCTCCTCACGCTCGCGCTCGGCGACGCGCTCGCCGCCGCCCTGATGACGAAGCGCGGCTTCGGGCCGAACGACTTCGCCCGCTTCCATCCCGCCGGCCAGCTGGGCCGCAATCTCTCGCTCACGGTCGGCGAAGCGCTCCAGCCGCTCGACCGTTGCGCCTGCGCCAAGCCGGGCGACTCCCTGCGCGATACGGTCATCGCGATGACCCGTCATCCGCACGGCGCCGCCTGCGTCCTCGCGGCCGACGGCACGCTCGCCGGTCTCATCACCGACGGCGACCTGCGTCGCGCCCTCGGCCGCGGCGTCGACATCAACACCGCCCGCGCCGCCGACATCATGACGGTCAACCCCGTGCGCGCC
>RGES01000446.1 GCA_009917805.1 Verrucomicrobiota bacterium | reverse complement strand
ACGTCGGCTTCCATGGCTGCAAGGACATCCCCACCCCGCATCTCGACGCCCTCGCGGCCTCCGGGGTACGCTTCACCAACGGCTACGTGACCGGGCCTTACTGCTCGCCCACGCGCGCCGGCCTGCTGACCGGCCGTCAGCAGACGCGCTTCGGTCACGAATATAATCCCGCCGGCGGCCAAGGCCTGCCGCTCACGGAATCCACCCTGCCCGACCATCTCAAAGAAGCCGGCTACGTCACCGGCATGGTCGGCAAATGGCACCTCGGCTCACTGCCCGCCCAGGTCCCGCAACAGCGCGGGTTCACCGATTTCTACGGCTTCCTCGGCGGCGCGCACAGCTACTTCAACGCCGGCGGCATCCTGCGCGGCACCGAGCCGGTCAAGGAACTCGACTACACCACCGACGCCTTCGGCCGCGAAGCCGTGGCCTACGTCGAGCGCAACAAAGGCAAGCCCTGGATGCTCTACCTGGCCTTCAACGCCGTCCACACGCCGATGGACGCGACCAAGGACCGCCTGGCGAAATTCGCGTCGATCGAGAACAAGACCCGCCGCACCTACGCGGCGATGATGTCGGCGATGGACGATAACATCGGACGCGTGATCAAGGCCCTGAAGGACAGCGGCCAGTATGAGAACACCTTGGTGACCTTCATCAGCGACAACGGCGGCCCCACCATGAACGGCGTGACCGTCAACGGCTCCGTGAACGCCCCGCTCCGCGGCTCCAAGCGCACGACCCTCGAAGGCGGTATCCGCGTGCCCTTCATCGTCGCCTGGCCCGCCCGCCTCAAGCCGGCCGTCTTCGACCCGATCGCGGTCCAGCTGGACCTGCATGCCACCGCCCTCGCCGCGGCCGGCGTGCCGGCCAAGGCCGAATGGAAGCTCGAAGGCGTG
Organism: Verrucomicrobiota bacterium; assembly: GCA_009917805.1. GTDB lineage: Bacteria > Verrucomicrobiota > Verrucomicrobiia > Opitutales > UBA953 > UBA953. The sequence continues at coordinate 365 of RGES01000446.1, read as the reverse complement.
AACCTGCTCCCCTACCTCTCGGGCGAGAACAAGGCCGCTCCGCATGACGCCCTCTACTGGCGCTTCGGCGAGCAGATGGCCATCCGCCAAGGCGACTGGAAACTCGTCCGTTACGACACCAACGCCGACACCAATGCCGGCCGAGGCAAGCGGCAGCCGACCTCCTCGGCCAGGCTGTACAACCTCGCGACCGACATCCACGAAGACAAGGACCTCTCCGCGGAGATGCCCGACAAGGCCAAGGAACTGCAGGCCCGCTGGGACGAATGGAACAAGGCGAACGTCAAGCCGCTGTGGGGCTCCGGCGCGGGCGACAACGACGGACCTGAACCCGGCGAGGCGAAGAAGGGCAAGAAGAAGGCCGC
>RGES01000445.1 GCA_009917805.1 Verrucomicrobiota bacterium | reverse complement strand
GCCTGACTCAGCGCTTCGTGAGGGCCTGCGTGATCGCCACGCAGGCGAGCGCGGCGTTCTCGGCGCGCAGGACCGTCGGGCCGAGCACCACCGGGCGGAAGCCGGCGGCGCGGGCGGCGGCGTATTCTTCCGACGTCAGGTCGCCTTCGGGGCCGATGAGCCAGGTCACTTTCGAAGCCTTCGTGAAATCCAGGTGCGCGACCGGTTCGGCGTCGAACTCCAGCGAGCCCGTGAGGCGGAGTTCGCCCTCGACCGCGGCCGGGAGGCGTTCGATCCATTCGCGGAAGCGCATCGGCGCGGCGATCTCGGCGCGCCACGGGTGGCCGGATTGCTTGCACGCTTCGACCGCCTGCTGCTGCCAGCGTTCGCGTCTCGTGCGGGCGCGATCGGCGTCGAGCTTCAGTTCGCAGCGGGCGGATTCGAGCGGGATGATGCCGGCGGCGCCGGCTTCGCAGCAGGAGCGGACCAGGTCGTCCATCGTGCCGCCCTTCGGCATCCCTTGGGCGACGTAAATGGCCGGCGAGAGCGGCTCGGCCACGCGGGCGCGGATCACTTCGACCATCGCGCCGTCGCCGTCGGCCGAGGCCAGCTTGCCTTCGACCACGAGGCCTTCGCCGTCGAGGAGCACGACCGCGTCGCCGCGACGGGCGCGGAGGCTGCGGACCACGTGGGCGGATTCGTCGGCGGAAAGCTTCACATGGGCGCCGGGCTTGCAGGCCGGGGCTTGTTCGTGGTCGATCCAGACGCGGAGGGGGCTCATCAGGAAAGGGCGACCGGGCGGTCGTAAGAAGGATCCCAGTCTTTCCAGACCGGTTCGTAGCCGTGGGCGCGGAGCATCGCGGCGACCTCGTCGGGCGAACGGTCGTCCTCGATGGCGAACTGCTCGAGCGAGGCCTCGCGGCCTTCGGCGTAGCCGCCCGGGTTCGTGTGCGAGCCCGCGCTCATCGCCGTCACGCCCACGCGGCAGGCGTGGTCGCGGAACTTGCGGCTCTCGCGGGTGCTCAGCGTCAGCTCGACCTCGGAGCTCAGCAGGCGGAAGGCGCAGATCGCCTGGACGAGATCGCGGTCGGTCATCTCGACCTTCGGCTGCAGCTCGCCCTCGTGCGGGCGGATGCGCGGGAAGGACACGCTGTAGCGGCTCTGCCAGTGCTTGCGTTCGAGCCAGCGGAGGTGGAGGGCCGTGAAGAAACATTCCGCGCGCCAGTCCTCGAGGCCGAAGAGGGCGCCGAGGCCGATCTTGTGGACGCCGGCGGCGCCGACGCGGT
>RGES01000444.1 GCA_009917805.1 Verrucomicrobiota bacterium | reverse complement strand
GACGGCGTTGCTGAACTGCAGGGGCGTCGCCGGCGAGGCCTTCACCGGCTTACGCCAGTCTTTGTGCGAGCTCTGGATGAAGAGCTGGCCGCCGAACGGGTTGGCGATCTGGTTGTCGCCGACCTTGAGTTCGAAGGTGCGGGCGATGACGGGGAAGCGATTCCACTTCTCCAGCTTGAGCAGGCTGTCGCGGTGGCAGCCCACGATGACTTTCACCACGCGGTTCTCGGGGATCGAGGCGACCTTCACGATCACGACCTCGCCCGGGGCGGCGTAGAGTCCGGTTTCCTGCCAGGCGTCGGGGCTCGTGTAGAGGTTGGGGGCGCCGCCGTTCGTCGTGTCCCAGCGGTGCACGAGGTTGGAGTCGTAGGCGACCGCCCGGGCCACGCGCTGCTTGGCTTCGACGATGCCGGGGAAGTCCTGAGCGGCGGCGTGGGCGCCGAAGGTACCCGGCTCCTTGGCCATGTAGGCCTTGATGGCGTCGTTGAGTTCGCCGCGGGCGGCTTCGGGCGGAGGCACGAAGGGGGCCTTCTTGGTCGGGGTGATTTCTTCCGGCGGGACGGCGGCGAAAGCGGCCGAAGCCGCGAAGAGGATGGCGCAGAGGGATCGCATGGCGAGGGGTCCCAACACCTTGCTGGCGTGCCGTAATCTCGCCAACGCCAAACCCGCCAGGCGGGCCCGATTTTAACGGAAGATAACGGTCTTATTGCCGGCCAGGAGCACGCGGTCTTCGACGACGGCGCGCAGGCCGCGGGCGAGCACGACCTTCTCGATGTCCTTGCCCAGATGGGCCATGTCTTCCGGCGTATCGGAGTGGTCGATGCGGATCACGTCCTGTTCCACGATGGGTCCTTCGTCGAGTTCCGGCGTGACGAAGTGGCAGGTCGCGCCGATGAGCTTCACGCCGCGGCGATGGGCCTGGTGGTAAGGCTTCGCGCCGGCGAACGAAGGCAGGAACGAGTGATGGATGTTGATGATCTTGCCGGCGAACTCACGGCACATCGACTCGTCGAGCACCTGCATGTAGCGGGCGAGGACGATGAGGTCCGCCTTCGCCTCGCGGAAGAGCTGCTCCATCTTGCGGTAGGCCGCCTGCTTCGTCTCGGGCGTCACGGGTAAGTAGTGGAACGGGATGCCGTGGGCTTCGACGACCTTGCGATGGTCCTCGTGGTTGGAGATCACGCAGGGGATCACGAACGGGAAGTCCTGGGCCACGTGGCGGGCGAGCAGGTCGTAGAGGCAATGTTCCTGCTTGGAGCAGAGCAGGACGACGCGGCGCGGCTGGTCGGA
>RGES01000443.1 GCA_009917805.1 Verrucomicrobiota bacterium | reverse complement strand
TTTTGGCCGGGCTCCCGAGGGAGACCAGCTGCGGCGGCGGCGATGTCTTTGATGAGAAGGTCTATCGACCGCGACCTGCTTTGCTCGATCGCCTTGAGCAGCGTCACTTCGAAGTTGGCCCGCGGCGAGAGCCCTTGGCGGATACCGTTCTCCCCTTCCTGCAGGCATTCGAGGAGGCGGACGAGCTGCTCGGTGGCGAGCGGGGCGCCAAGCTGGGCGGAAGTCCCGCCGGAGCGGACCGCATCGAGCGTGGCCGCACGGACGCGGACCTGGAGGTCGGCGAGCACGCGGAGAAGGTCGCGTCCTTCGGCGTGGAAAGCGTCGCAAAGCGCGAGGACCTTCTTGCCGTCGCACGTCGCGATGCCGTGGCAGAGGTCGGTGACCTGCTGGACGGAAGCGAGGCCGTAGATGGAGAGGACGTCGGCCTCGGTGATCTTCTTGCCGGAGAACGAGATCACCTGGTCGAGGATGGACTGCGAATCGCGCATGCCGCCGGAAGCCAGGCGGGCGATCGCCGTGAGGGCGTGCTGGTCGGCCGTCACGCCGTCGGCCTTGACGATGCGGGCGAGCTGGGCGGCGATGACCTCTTCGGAGATCGGGTGGAACTCCAGGCGCTGGCAGCGGGAAGTGATGGTCGGCAGGATCTTGTCCGCCTCGGTGGTCGCCAGGATGAACTTAACCCAGGGCGGCGGCTCCTCGAGCGTCTTGAGGAGCGCGTTGAAGGCGTCCTTCGAAAGCTGGTGGACTTCGTCGATGATGAAGACCTTGAACGGGCAGTTGCTCGGTGCGTACTGGCACTCGTCGCGGATGCGCTTCGCGTCCTCGATGCCGCGGTTGGAGGCCGCGTCGATCTCGACCACGTCGAGGCAGCTCCCCTTCTCGATCGCCAGGCAGACCGGGTCGTCGAGGGAGAAGTCCGGCTTCGGGCCGCCGGCGCAGTTCAGGGCCTTGGCCAGGATGCGGGCGGTGGTCGTCTTGCCGGTGCCGCGCGGGCCGATGAAGAGATACGCGTGCGCCATGCGCTTCGTCTCGAGCGCATTGCGGAGGGTCTTGACGATGTGTTCCTGTCCGACGAGTTCGTCGAAGCAACGGGGGCGCCAGCGGCGCGCGATGACCTGGAAGCCGGGTTCAGACACTGGCGACTAGGTAAGGACGGGCCGAAGGGGGTGTCAACGGGGCAAACCCCGGCTTATTCCCATTCGATGGTCGCCGGCGGCTTGGACGAGACGTCGTAGACCACGCGGTTGATGCCCTTCACTTCGTTGATGATGCGGGTCGAGGCGCGCTGCAG
>RGES01000442.1 GCA_009917805.1 Verrucomicrobiota bacterium | reverse complement strand
GCCTGAAGATGCTCGTCGAGCTCGCCTCGCTCGACCCCCAGCCGGACTCCGTCCCGATCAACGCCCTGGTCGCCGTCGAGGGCACGCCGCTCGCCGGGCGCCGCTTCGTCGACAGCATCGAGTTCGTCCGCACCGTCGCCGTCGCGCGCATCCTCATGCCGCGCGCGATGGTCCGCCTCTCGGCCGGCAGAGCCAACATGTCCGACGAGACCCAGGCGCTCTGCTACCTGGCCGGCGCCAACTCCATCTTCCTCGGCGAGAAGCTCCTCACCACCGGCAACCCCGACATCGAGGAGGACATGAACCTGATGAAGCGTCTGGGCCTGCACCCGATGCACCCGGACGAAGCCCGTCGCATCCATCGCGGCGAGATCGCCCCGGACTCCGCCAAGCCGGCCGAATGGCCGAGCGTCGCCGAGTTCGCCGCGGCCAATGCTGCGGAAGAATCCTGCGGCAACGGCGGCTGCGGCTGCAAGTAACATGGCCGTCGTCTTCGTCACCGGCAGCGACACCGGCGTGGGCAAGACCCACGTCGCCGGCCTGCTCGCGCGTCGTCTCTCCCGCGACGGCTTCACGCAGGTCATCAAGCCGGTGGAGTCGGGCGCCGGCGCCGGTCGTCCGGCCGACGCCAAGAAGGCCGCGGGCAAGTGTGCCGAGGCCCATACGCTGATCTCCCTGCCGGTCCCGATCGCCCCGCTCGCCGCGGCGAAGAAGGCCCGCCAGCCGCTCGACCTCGCGCTGCTGCTCAAACTCTACAAGGCCGTCCCGCACGCGCCTTGCCGCGTCGTCGAAGGCGCCGGCGGTGTGGCCGTACCCATCGACCCGAAGGGCAAGGACTGGGCTGACTTCGCCGCCGCGATCAAGCCGACCGTCGCCATCGTGGTCGTGGAGGATCGCCTCGGCGCGATCAACCAGGCCCGTCTCTCGATCGCCTACCTGCGACGTCGCTACGACGGACCGATCGGCGTCTGGCTCAACGCCATCAAGAAGCCTTCGAAGGAAGTCGCCGCCGCCAATCGCGCCGGCCTGGCCGAATCCTGGATCCCGCTGCTCGGCGAATCCGGCCGCGGCGAAAAGTCCGCCCGTTTCCACTTCCTGCCGCGATGAACGCGGCCTTGCTGCAGCGCCTGCGTCAGTCCCTCGCCCAGCGCGAAGGGTCGTCGCTGCGCCGCAAGCTGACCGCCCGCGCCGCGGCCGACGCCCGCGTCAACCTGGCCGACAATGATTACCTCGGTCTCTCCCGTGATCCGGCGGTCGTCGCCGCCGGCGTGGCCGCGCTCCATGAGTGGGG
>RGES01000441.1 GCA_009917805.1 Verrucomicrobiota bacterium | reverse complement strand
TCGGCACCGTCGGCCAAGGCGTCTGGAAGCACCTGCACGAGAAGCAGGCGGACCTCGAATCGCGCCTCGGCGTGAAGCTCGACCTCCGCAAGGCCTCCGTCCGCGACCTGAAGAAGAAGCGAGCCGTCAAGATCGCGGCCTCGAAGCTGACCAAGAATCCGAACGAGATCATCGACGACCCCAAGGTCCATGTCGTCTGCGAACTCATCGGCGGCACCACCAAGGCCCGCGAACTCACCCTCCGCGCCCTGCGCCTCGGCAAGGTCGTCGTCTCCGCGAACAAGGCCCTCCTCTGCGAGCACGGCCCGGAGATCATGCAGGCCGTCCGCCAGCATGGCGGCCAGTTCCTCTTCGAAGCCAGCGTCGCCGGCGGCATCCCCATCATCAAGGCGATCCGCGAAGGCCTCGTCGCCAATCGTTTCGAACTGATCGTCGGCATCCTCAACGGCACCTGCAACCACATCCTCACCCGCATGGGCGAGGACGGCCTCTCCTTCGCCGACGCGCTCAAGGAAGCCCAGGAACTCGGTTACGCCGAAGCCGACCCGACGCTCGACGTCGACGGCATCGACGCCTTCCACAAGGCCTCGATCCTCGCCTGGCTCGCGCACGGCAAGTGGGCGCCTTCCTCGCGCACGCTCGTCGAAGGCATCCGCAAGATCGGCCCGGCCGACATCGACTTCGCCCGCCGCTTCGGCTTCGCGCTCAAGCACCTCGCCGTCATCCGCCGCGACTTCCGGGCCGGCTGGATGACCGTGGGCGTCTACCCCGCCCTCGTCCCCAACCGCGACATCCTCGCGCGCGTCTCGGGCGTGAACAACGGCATCACCCTCCGCGGCGACGTGGTCGGCGCCACGACCCTCACCGGACGCGGCGCGGGCGGCGACGCCACCGCCTCCGCGGTCATCGGCGACATCGTCGACGCCATCGCCGCCCTCACGGGCGCCGCCAACCCCGGCCTCTCCGCCGAGAGCCTCGCCGCCCGCGAAAGCCAGGGCCGCAAGGTCCGCATGGCCGACCTCGCGGAGATCGTCTCGCCGTTCTACCTCCGCCTGTCGCTGCTCGACAAGGCCGGCGTCTCCGAAGGCGTCTACCGCATCTTCTCCAAGCACAAGGTCTCCATCGCGCGCGTCATCCAGTACGAGCACCCGAACCAGGGCCGCGGCACCGTCACGCTGTCGACCTACCCGGTCAACGAGCAGAAGATGTCCAAGGTCTTGACAGAGCTCCGCCGCCTCAAGACCGTCCTCGAGGAGCCGGTCGTGCTCCGCATCTTCTCCCCCGAATCCTAAGGAT
>RGES01000045.1 GCA_009917805.1 Verrucomicrobiota bacterium | reverse complement strand
TTCCGGCCACCGCGGCGACGCCGCCACCGGCACGCTGACTTCTCCCGAGCTGAAGCTCACGCATCCTTACCTCGGTTTCCTCGTCGCCGGCGGCAATCACCCCGGCAAGACCGCCGTCCAGCTCGTCATCGCGGGCAAGGTCGTCCGCGAGTCCACCGGCGCCAACGATCTGACCCTGCGCGAGACCGTCTGGGATGTCGCCGAGTTCAAGGGCAAGACCGCCGTCATCCGCATCGTGGACAACGACGTGGGCGCATGGGGCATCATCGCCGCCGACCACTTCGTCTTCTCGACCGACGCCAAGCCGAACTTCGTGAAGGGCGGCCGCCCGAAGCCCAAGGCGGATTCCAGCCTCGTGCGCGTCGCCGGCGAAGGCAGCGCCGCCCTCGTCCCGGGCGCGACCTTCAAGGTCACCGCCGACCATAAGGTCACCGGCATCACCTCGCCGACCGCGCTCTCCTTCGGCAATGACGGCAGCGTCTACGTCGCCGAGACCCATCGCTTCCGGTTCGGCGTCGAGGACGACCGCAACAACCTCTTCTGGTATCATGACGATCTCGCCGCGAAGACCGTCGCGGACCGCCTGGCGATGCACGAGAAGTGGAAGGCCAAGAAGTCCATCGAATGGATGACGGCCAAGTCCGAGCTCATCCGCTACGTCGGCGGCGAGCAGCCGGACGGCACCTTCACCACCCAGAAGGTCTTCGGCGACAAGTTCAACGACGTGCTCGACGGCACCGGCGCCGGCGTGATGGCGTGGGACGACAACGTCTACTTCGCCTGTATCCCGAAGCTGTGGATGCTGCAGGACGCCAAGAACGACGGCGTCGCCGCCCAGCGTAAGGTGATCGAGGAAGGCTTCGGCGTGCGCGTCTCGCTTTCCGGTCACGACATGAACGGCTTCGCCATCGGCCCCGACGGCCGCGTCTGGGGCACCATCGGCGACCGCGGTTTCAACCTCACCACCAAGGAGGGCAAGAAATACGACTCCCATAACCGCGGCGCGGTCTTCCGCTTCGAACCGGACGGCACGAACTTCGAAGTCGTCCACTTCGGCCTGCGTAATCCCAAGGAGATCGCCTTCGACGAGTTCGGCAACGGCTTCTCGGTCGACAACAACTCCGACCAGGGCGACGCCGCCCGCATCGTCTATGTCGTGGAAGGCGCCGACTCCGGCTGGGAGATGGAACACCAGGCCATGCATACCTTCCATCGTGAGATCGGCCTCGAGCAGCGCCCGCTGTCCCGCTGGATGACCGAGAAGGTCTGGGAACTCCAGAACCCCGTACAGCCGGCCTTCATCATCCCGCCGGCCGCCTACATCTCTTCCGGTCCGTCCGGCCTGACCTATCACCCCGGCGCCGGCTTCCTCGAGTCCGAGGCCCAGCATTTCCACATCTGCGACTACCGCGGTTCCGCGGGCGCGTCCGGCATCTGGTCCTTCAAGATGGAGCCCGCGGGCGCCGGCATGAAGATGACCTCCTCGCACCAGCTCCTCTGGGGCGTGGCCGCGACCGACATCGAATACGACTGGAAGGGTCGTCTGGTCGTCTCCGACTTCATCACCGGCTGGGAGTCGCATGACGCCGGCCGTCTCGTGACCCTCGAAGCGAACAAGATGATGAAGCCCGAAGTCGTCGCGACCGTGGCCGACCTCATCAAAGGCGGCTTCACCAAGCAGACTTCCGCCGAACTCGCCAAACTGCTCGCCCATGGCGACCAGCGCGTCCGTCTCCGCGCGCAGATCGAGCTGACCCGTCGTCCGGACGCCGCCGCGCTCTTCGAAGCCGCGACCAAGTCGGCTCATCGCCTCGAGCGCCTGCACGGCGTCTGGGGTCTCGGCATCCTCGCCCGTCGCGGCGCCGCCATCGCCCCTGGCGAAGCCTTCAGCGGCAAGCACACGCCCGTCTCCCCGGTCGCCGACCGTATCGCCGCCGCCCAGCGCCTCGTGCCGTTGCTGGCCGACGCCGACGCCGAAATCCGCGCCCAGGCCGTCCGCGCGCTCGAGGAGTCGCCCCTCAAGGGCAACGAACTGCCCCTCGGCAAGCTGATCCTCGACCCGTCGCTCCGCGTGCGTTCCTTCGCCGCCATCGCCGCGGCCCGTCTCGGCGCGGACAAGTATCTCCCCGAGGTCCTCGCGATGCTCAAGGAGAACGCCGACGCCGATCCCGTGCTGCGTCACGCCGGTTCCTTCGCCATCGACCATCTCTGCAAGACCGCCGAAGCCTTCGATGCCGTCGCCAAGGATGACAGCGCCTCCGTCCGCCTTGCGGCCGTCATCGCTCTGCGCCGTCGCAACGACGCCTCCGCGGCCCGTTTCGTGAAGGACAAGTCGACCCTCGTCGCCGACGAAGCCATCCGCGCGGTCCATGACCTCGGCTTCGAGGCCGGCCGTCCCGCGGTCGCGGCTCTCATCGACGACCTCGGCTCGCGCGAATGGACCGTCTTCATGCTGCGTCGCCTGACGCACAGCGCCTTCCGTCTCGGCGGAGAAGCGAACGCCGCGCGCGTCGTGGCCATCGCCGCCAACGAGAAGCTGCCGGCCGAAGCCCGCGCCGAAGCCCTGCGTCTCCTCGCCCAGTGGTCCAATCCTTATCCGGTCGACCAGTCCACCGGACACTGGGCTCCGCTGGCCCCGCGCGACGCCAAGGAGCTGCGCGCCAGCCTCAGCGCCGCTCTGCCGTCGCTCCTCAAGGGAGACTCCGAGATCCTCCGCGCTTCGCTCGAACTCGTGGAGCAGTACAAGCTAGAGGTCGCCTCGCTTTCCAACGAACTCCTCGCCGGACTCGTCGGCAACGCCAAGCTCAGCGGGTCCGCGCGCGCCAAGGCCCTCGAGCTCTGGCTCGAGCGCAAGCCGGCCGACCTCGCCGAGGTCGCCGGCAAGTACGCCAAGGACAAGCAGGACGAAGTCGCCATGGTCGCCGTCGGCGCCTTGGCCCATCTGAATCCCGCGCAGGGACTCGTGGAGCTTGCCAAGGCCGCCGCCAACGGTTCGGCCGCCCGCCGTCAGGGCGCCTGGAAGGCCCTGGCCAAGCTGCCGGCCGCCGGCGTCGACGCGCTCTTCATCGATAACCTCAAGGCCCTCGAGAAGGCCAAGGGCGTCTCGCCCGCCGCGATCGAGCTCCTGGAGGCCGCCGCGCAGCGTTCTGAGCCTGCCGTGAAGGAAGCGCTTGCCGCGACCCAGAAGGCCATCGCCGGCGGCGCCGACAAGCTCGCCAGGTGGATGCCGGCGCTCGAAGGCGGCGACGCCAAGAACGGCTTCGCGCTCTTCCAGGCCTTGCCTGCGGGACAGTGTCTGCGCTGCCACCGCGCCTCGGACGACTCCCATGCCGCCGGCGGCGAAGCCGGTCCGAACCTCGCCGGCGTGGCCAAGCGCGGCGACCGACGCTACCTCCTCGAGTCCGTCGTGAACTCCAACGCCGTCGTCGTCTCCGGTTACGGTACCGTCAACCTCGAGCTCGCCAATGGTGGCGCGCTCGTTGGCACGCTGATCAAGGAGGAGAAGGAGCATGTCGATGTGGACGTCGCGGGCAACCGCTGGCGCGTGGCCCGCAAGGACATCAAGTCCATGAGCGCGCCCGTCTCCGGCATGCCGGCGCTCGATGCCGTCCTGACCCTCAACGAAGTCCGCGACATCGTCGCCTGGCTCGCCACCCTCGAGAAGGCTCCCAAGAAGGCCAAGGCCGCCGAGCCCAAGCCGCTGGACATCTCGACCATCAAGCCGGTCGCCGCCGCCGCGGTGGCCAACGTCGATCCGGCCGTCATGGCACTGGGCAAGCAGGGCTTCATGCTGTGCATGGCCTGCCACGGTCCGAACGCCGAAGGCACCGTCATCGCGCCTCCGCTGGCCAAGTCCAATTGGGTCAACGGCCCGGCTGAGAACCTCATCCGCATCCAGCTGCGCGGCCTCAACGGCCCGCTGACCGTCTCCGGCAAGGCTTACACGCTCCCCGTGCCCATGCCGCCGCAGGCGCAGCAGACCGACGAGCAGATCGCCGCCGTCCTGACCTACGTCCGCAACAGCTTCGGCAACTCCGCGCCGGCCGTCACGCCTGAGCAAGTGAAGGCCCTGCGCGGCGAAGTCGGCAAGCCCATGCTGACCGAAGCGGACCTCGTCCCGGCGAAGTAAGCATAGGCGCCGACGAACAAGGCCCGGCCCTCGCGAGAGGACCGGGCCTTTTGTTTGGCGTGGACGTCGAAGGTTATTTGCCCGCCGGCCGCGGCCTGGATGCTTCCGCGTTGGATGTCCCTTCTTTCGGCAGCATCTTCAGGGAGACGAGCCCGGCGCGTCCGTCGGGCAGGATGCCGACCTCCGCCCCGAGTTCGCCTTTGCGCGCCAGGTCTTCCCATGAGCGGCCGGCGCCTTCCTGCACGTAGAAGGCTTCGATGCCGAAGCGAAGCTGGTTGCCGCGCGTGAGCCCTCGGAGGAAAAGGCCTTCCGTCGGCTTGGTGAAGGTCGGTTCGCCCGGTTCGCCGAGTCCGGCTGCGTTGCGCTTCAGCGGGAGATAGACCGTGGAGTCCTCGGGGACGCTCCAGTGCTTCATGCCGACGGAGTCCGGATGGGCCCGGACGTATTCGTCGAGCAAGCGGGTGGCGCTGGTCGGGTTGGTGAAGCGGTAGTTCAAGGTCACGTACTCGCCTTTGAGCAGGTCGCGCGGGTCGATCGGGAAGCATCGCAGGGTCACCCTTTCGCCGTAGGCCGCCGGCTGGTGGTAGTTCCAGACCATCCATCCGATCGTCGCGACCTGAAGGCCGGCCGCCGTCCAGAGCAGGGCTGATCGGAAAGGTGCCGCCGTCATGATGATCCCTTCGAGCCAGATCGGACGGTAGTCGGGGCCCGCCTCGGGTTGATGTTCTTCGCGTTGGGTCTTCCAGACACGGGCCAGCACGAAGAGGATGATGCCGAAGGCGGCGAAGAAGCCCGCCATCGTGAGCATCCCGAGGTCATGGTTGATGTCGACGTAGCGGACGATCAGCCAGACCAGGAAGACCATTGAGCCGTAGACATAGGGACGCAGGCGGCCTTCGGTCAGGCCGAGGCGGATGAGCCAGACCGACAGCAGGATCGTGGCGACGTTGCCGGTCGCGATCATCAGCACTTGGAGGGCATCGCGGCTCTTGGGATCGAGGCTGCCATGGACGAGGCACATCAGCAAGGTGACCAGTGCGATGCCGGCGGGCCAGATGCGGAGGGCCTGGCGGGAGCGGATGGCCAGGCCGAGCGCGACGGCGGCGCCGATCAAGATGAACCAGCAAGCCGGGTTGCCGGTTTGGAATAGGTGGGCCCTGACCGGCTCGCGGATCTCGCCGATGACGATTGTCACGATCGTGGCGCCGACGCCGCCGATGAAGCGCCAGCCGCGGGCGCGCGCATCGCCCACTTCATGCAACGAGGCGATGATCAGCGGCAGCAGCATGTACTGGGCGCTCAGCTCCCAGCGCCAGATCCAGGCGACGACCAGCGCCCACGCGACGGCTCCGGCGAGCAGCGGTCGGTAGCGGCGATAGGCGGCGAGCGCGACGGGGGCGATGAGCAGGAAGAAAAGCGGGCGCCCGTCGGGGGCGCCGCCGGCCCAAGATCCTCTGAAGGCGTGCGTGGTCTCCGCTCCGAGCCAGCAGCAGGCGAGGATCAGGCTGCCGATGTAGAGCAGGGAGGAGTCGAGCAGGATGGCGAAGGGCAAGGAGCCGACGCACCAGGCCAGCAGGGCGTCGGGAGCATGCGCGTCGAGGTGGTAGATCTGGCCGGTCAGGGCGATCGCGGCGCCGAACATGATGCAGCCGGCCAGCGCGCCGAGCACCGAACCTTGGCGTGAATCGCGGTGGAAATACCAGAGGCCGACGCCTTGCAGGCCGACGAGGCCGGCGACGACCGTGAGCAGGCGGCCGGTGCGCGAGAGGTCGTCCCAGTTGTGTCCGATGACCAGGAGCAGGGCTGCGCCGAGCAGCAGTACCCCGAACGTGCGAAGCACGAAGGCCATGCGCCCGGCTCCGGCTGGCGCTTCCGGGTAGCGGGCGAGGATCTGATCCCGCTGGCCGGGCTGCAGGATGCCTTGTTCGTGCCAGAGCTGGGATTCCTTCGCCAGCCATTCGCGGAAGCCTTGGGGGAGGGGCATGAGGGCAGGATGAGGGGATGGGCTGGTCGGGGCGAGGGGGAAGGTGGCTGGTAGGTATCGAAAAAGCCGATAGCGGTGGGCGGATGGATTTAAAACAAAGGGAGACCGGGAACCGGGAAGGAGGCTGCGGACCTAGTGATCTCAGCCAATTATCCGGTCTCCGGTTTCCCGTGAGCTCGTCCGGATGTATTGGGTAGGGCTGGCCATCCTTGGCCGGCCGCGGCCGAGCAGGGATGCTCGGCCCTACCTAAGGCGTGCCGCTGACCGCTGGTTGGGTGACGCCGTCCCGTCGTCACCCAACAAAAAAGCCCCGGCGGATGCCGGGGCTTTGGTCGGGAGGTGACGGTCGCCTTAGGCGATCGTAACTTCCTTCGTGAGGTAGACGTCCTGAATCGTGTGCAGGAGCTTCGCGCCTTCTTCGATCGGGCGCTGGAAGGCCTTGCGACCCGAGATGAGGCCCTGGCCACCGGCGCGCTTATTGATGACGGCGGTCTTGACGGCTTCGGCGAAGTCATTGTTGCCCGAGGGGCCGCCGGAGTTGATGAGGCCGATGCGGCCCATGTAGCAGTTGGCGACCTGGTAGCGGGTGAGGTCGATCGGGTGGTCGGAAGCGAGGTCGGTGTACATGCGCTTGTCGATCTTGCCGTAGGAGGACTCGGTCTGCTGGATCGCGAGATAGCCGCCGTTGTTCTCGGGGAGCTTCTGCTTGATGATGTCGGCGCAGATGGTCACGCCGAGGTGGTTGGCCTGGCCGGTGAGGTCGGCGGACACGTGGTAGTCCTTGTCCTTCTTGAAGGCGTTGTTGCGGGTGTAGCACCAGAGGACGGTGGCCATGCCGAGTTCGTGGGCCTGCTGGAAGGCGTGCGAGACTTCGATGATCTGGCGGTTGGTCTCGGCGGAGCCGAAGTAGATGGTCGCGCCGACGGCGGCGCAGCCCATGTCGGCGGCCTGCTTCAGGGTGCCGTACATCACCTGGTCACCGACGTTGGGGTAGGTGAGCAGCTGGTTGTGGTTGATCTTCACCATGAAGGGGATCTTGTGCGCGTAGCGGCGGGAGACGCTGCTGAGGACGCCGAAGGTCGAGCAGACCGCGTTGCAACCGCCTTCGATGGCGAGCTTCACGATGTTCTCGCCGTCGAAGTAGATCGGGTTCTTGGCGAAGGAGGCGCCGGCGGAGTGTTCGATGCCCTGGTCGACGGGGAGGATCGAGACGTAGCCGGTGTTGGCGAGGCGGCCGGAGCCGTAGAGGCGCTGCAGGTTGGCCAGGACGCGGTTATTGCGGTCCGAGGCGGAGAAGGCGTGGTCGACCCAATCCGCGCGGGGGGAATGGATCTGGTCCTTCTTGATCTTCGGGTTGTTGAACCCGAGGAGGTTTTCGGCTTCGGCGCCGAGGTGCTTTTGGATTTCGCTGTAGTGGCTCATGGTGAGAGGGGAAGTGGGTGTCTTTTCGGTCGAACAGACCACCCCAAAAGGGCGAGTCCCGGTGCGGGCTTCAAGCCAGAATTCAAAAACCGCCGTAAAAGCCCCAAGGGACGGCGTGAGGTGTCCGAAAAACGGCGAGAGGTGACTAAATCTGCCAATCCTCGCCCGAGGCCGAAGCCGGCTTCGGGAGGTCGGGGTGCGGGGCCGTCACGATGCGCAGGACCGCCTGGCCGCCGCCGGCGAGTTCGCGGGCGCGGCGGACCGCCTTGGCCAAGGCGAGGTTCGGGTTGGCTTCCTCGAACGGGAAGACGTTCTCCGTGCCGACCGATTGGTCGAGGCCGGCGTTGACGATGATCTTCATCGTGTCGGCCTTCGCCTCGCAGAGGATCAGGTGGCGTCCGTCGGATTTCAGGGTGTCGGCCAGGTCGCGCAGGAGCAGCACGCCGTTGGCGTCGAGGTAGAGCGCTTCGCGGAACTTCAGCACCAGCACCTTCAGGTTCGGATCGGCCGACGCGCGGCGCAGGTGTTCGTGGAAGGCCTGGGTCGCGCCGAAGTGGAGGCTGCCTTCGACGTGCAGGATCGAGATGCCCGTCGTGCCTTGGCCCTTCGGCCGTTCGCGGATCTCGCCGCTGTCCGAGAAGTCGTATTCGACGACCTCGGGCGTGGACGTCTGCTTCAGGTAGAAGGCGACGGCGACCGTGGTGCCGAGGAAGATCGCGACGTCGAGGGGCGCGAGCAGCGCCGTGGCGAAGGTGGCGAGGAAGACCGTGCGGTCCTGGGCGCCGGATTTCAGGATCAGCTTGATCGCCGAGAAGTTCGCGAGCTCGATCTCGGCGAGGATGACGAGGATCGCCAGCGTCGAGAGCGGGACGACGGCGACCGCCGGGCGGGCGAGGAAGAGCGCACCGAGGATGAAGCCGCCGCAGAGCAGCGAGGCCATCGCCGTGCGGGCGCCGCTGGCGACGTTGAGGGCCGAGCGGCTGATCGAGCCGGAGGCCGCCATGCCGCCGGTGAAGGCGCAGGCGACGTTCGCCATGCCAAGTCCGTAGACCTCCTGGTGCAGGTCGGAAGGACGGCCGGTCTTCAGGGCCGAGGCGCGCGCGTTGGCCGTGCCCTCGATGACGATCAGCACCGCGAGCGCGAGGGCCGGCGAGAAGAGCGTCGAGAGCGTGCGGCCGGAGAAGTCGGGCAGGTGGAGCGCCGAGCCGGCTTGGGCGGCCTGGCCGACGTACGTGACGAGGTCGCCATGGCCGCCTTGGGTGAGGGCGACGTTCTGGGCGAGGATGGCGCCGAAGGTCGCGACGGCGACCGCGCCGAGGATCGCTTTGCCGGCGCCGTATTTCGGCCGGAGGATGAAATAGGCGATGCCGGTGATGACCGTGAGGCCCAGCTCCGGGTTGATGAGCGTGCGGCCCATGCGGACGGCGTGCCACAGCACTTCAGGCAGCGTCTCGCCGGCGTGATCGCCCGGCATCCCCAGGGCGACGGGCAGCTGCAGGGCGATGACGCGCAAGGCGGCGGCGGCGATGTAGGCCGAGATCACCGTGCGCGGGACGAAGTCGGCGAAGCCGCTCAGGCGCAGCCAGGAGGCCAGCAGCAGAAAGAGGCCCGTCATCAGCACCAGCGTCGGCAGGGCCGAGGCGCGCAGTTCCGGGTTGGTGGCGCCGAGCGTGGCGAAGGAACCGAGCAGCAGGGCCGCGGTGGCGTTGGTCGGGCCGGCGGA
>RGES01000440.1 GCA_009917805.1 Verrucomicrobiota bacterium | reverse complement strand
CTACCTCGCGCTCGTCGGCGACACCTCGGACAACATCCCGGGACTCAAGGGCGTGGGCCCGAAGACCGCCGTGAAATGGCTCACCGAATACGGCGACCTCGAGGGCGTGCTCGCCGCCGCCGACACTTTGCAGCCGGAGCGTTTCCGCGAGCAGGTGAAAGCCGAGGCGGAGCGGATCCGTGGCAACCTCAAGCTTGTCACCTTCCGGACCGACTTCGAGTTCTCGCCCGGCGAGCCCGTGGCGGAAGACATCGGCGCCGTGGAGGCCTTCCTGGCCGAGATGGAGATGCACTCGACGTTGCGCCGCTACCAGGCGAAGCACGGCCGCGCGGCTTCCGCGCCTGAGCCGGTCGCGCCACCGGTCGCACCGCCGAAGCCTAAGGCCAAGCCGTCGGCGGACGCGCAGCAGGGCGAGCTTTTCTAGCCAACAAAAAGGCCCGCCGGCGAGGGCGGGCCTTGTGGCGAAGGACAAGCGCGAGGCTTAGTTCTTCTTGTCGGCCTTCTTCTCGAGCTTCGGAGCTTCGACGGCCGGGGCGGCGGCAGCGGCCTGCTGCTGGGCGCTGGCGACGAGGCCCTGGATCTGGTTCACTTCTTCCTGGTTGAGCAGGATGACGAACTTCGACTCGAGGACTTCGATCTCGTAATTGTGGGTGATCGAGTAACCGACGCTTTCGGCCATCTCCTTGTTGCCCTTCTCGAGCAGTTCGCGGGTCTGGTCGAGCTGGGTCTGGATGCGGGCCTTCTCTTCGTCGTTGGTCGAGCGCTTCAGCAGCTCGGTGAGCTGGAGGAAGGCGTCGCGACGGGCCTGCAGGACCTTGGCGAACTGGTCGAACTGGACGACGAGGTCGAGGCCGCGGATCTCGGCGGTCTGGAGGAGGCGGCGGTCGCCACGAATGACGAGCTGCTCTTCCTTGAAGTCAGCGGAGGCGCGGGCCTTGGCGGCTTCTTCTTCCGAGATGACGGCGAAGAGGCGCAGGGCGGTGTTGATGAAGGTCGACTGGCGGTTGGCGACGGCCGGGACGTTGAAGCCCCAGACCTTGGCGAACACGGCGTCCTTCTCGTTGAAGTCCTTGATCTCGGCTTCGCCGACCTTGATCAGCGCGTCGCGCTCGACCGTGGTGAGGGCGACCTGGATGCGCTGCTGGAGCTGCTGGATGCGGCCGAAGTGCTGGCCGAGGGTCTGCAGTTCCTGCTGGAAGCGGGCGAGGGAGCCCTGGTTGGAGATCGTGAGGACGACGCGGGCCAGGTTCTGGCCGAGGGGGATGAGCTCGATGACCGGGCCCTTGGGGGCTTCGGCCGGAGCG
>RGES01000439.1 GCA_009917805.1 Verrucomicrobiota bacterium | reverse complement strand
CCGCAAGTTCTGGTCCTTCCAACCGGTCACGAAGCCGACCGTCCCGCGCTTCGCCGATACGCCTGACCTCGGTCCAATCGACGCGTTCGTCCGCGCGAAACTCAAGGCCAAGCAGCTCGACTTCGCGCCCGAGGCCGACCGCGCCACGCTCATCCGTCGCGCGACCATCGACCTCACGGGCCTTCCGCCCACGCCCGCCGAGTCGGCGGCGTTCGTCGCCGACAGCTCTCCGGACGCCTACGCAAAACTCATCGAACGCCTGCTCGCCTCCCCAGCCTACGGCGAACGCTGGGCCCGCCATTGGCTCGACGTCGCGGGCTATGCCGACACCAACTCAACGCCGACAAGCCCTGGGACCGCTTCATCCAGGAACAGCTGGCCGGCGACGAACTCAACGCCGTCACGAGCGCGACCGTCGCCACGGCCGTCCTCGATCCGTCGAAGATCGACGCCCTGACGGCCACGGCCTACCTGCGCATGGGTCCCGACGGCACGGGCGACACGGTGGCGGATCTCGAACTGGCCAAGAACCAGAGCGTCGCCGACACGCTCCGCATCGTGACGACCTCGCTCACGGGCCTGACGGTCGCGTGCGCGCAATGCCACGACCACCGCTACGACCCCATCAGCCAGGTCGACTACTTCCGCCTGCGCGCGGTCTTCGACCCGGCCTTGGACTGGCGCAAATGGCAGACCCCGGCCCAGCGCACCGCCTCGCTCTACTCCGCGGCCGACAAGGCCAAGGCGGCCGAGATCGAGAAAATGGCGGCGGCCATCGACGCCGAAGCGAACAAGATGTACAAGGACGCCCTCGACGTGATCTTCGAGCAGAAGATCCTCGAAGTCCCCGAAGCCGAACGCGCCGCCTACCGCGTGGCCCGCAACACGCCGGTCGCCAAGCGCTCCAAGGAAGAGGCCGCGTTGATCAAGAAATACTTCTCCTCGCAGGCGACCTTCGGCCTGGATCTCTACGACAAGAAAGCCGACGACAAGGTCGTCGCCAAGCGCGCCGAGGCCACCGCCCTTCGCGCGACCAAGCCCGTCGAAGGCCGCGTGAGCGTGCTCGTCGAACCGCCCAACGCTTCGCCGAAGAGCGAACTGCATCACCGCGGCGACCACGCCCAGCCCCGTCAGGTCGTCACGCCCGGCGAGCTTTCCATCCTCGGCAATCCCGCCATCCCGGTCGACGACCCCAAGCTGCCCACGACCGGACGGCGCCTCGCCTACGCGAAGTGGCTCACCTCCGGCCAGCACCCGCTCGTCGGCCGCACGCTGATGAACCGCGTCTGGATGCACCACTTCGGC
>RGES01000438.1 GCA_009917805.1 Verrucomicrobiota bacterium | reverse complement strand
TATTACTGGTGGGAAGAGGGGCAGGGAGATCCTGACTTCGCGCGTACCGTGGATATCCATCGTAAGCCCGGCTACGACCCCGTCGAACTGTTCATCGACCCCAAGATCCGGTTCCCGATGCTCAAGATCGCCTGGTTCCTGTTGAAGAAGACCCTCGGCTTCAAGGCGCTCATGGAAGTCATTTCCCAGGACGCCTCGCTCGTGAAGGGCTCGCATGGCCGCATCCCGGAAGACCCGCTCGACTGGCCGGTGCTCATCGCGCCCGCCGCCGCCGCGTTGCCTGCGCAGATCGCCTCGACCGACGTCTACGGACGCATCGCGAAGGGCTTCTGAGTCGGTCTGGGGTTGAAGCGGAACCTTGGCCGGACAGGGTAGTCATACCCCCATGTCCGGCCGTGCTCTCGCCCTCGTCCTCGGTGCCGCGGCTTTCGCCGCGCCGTTCCCGACGCCGCACGACAACCAGAAGGAGACGATCCCGGTGCTCAAGCCGGCGGATGCCCTGACCAGGCTGCACCTCCCTGAGGGCTTCAAGGCCACGCTCTTCGCCGCCGAGCCGGATGTCCGCCAGCCCATCGCGATGTGCTGGGACGAACGCGGCCGCCTGTGGATCGCCGAGAACTACACCTACTCCGATGGCAAGGAGCGTTTCGACCTCAACCTGCGCGACCGCATCCTGGTCCTCGAGGACGCCGACCACGACGGGAAGTTCGATCAGCGTACCGTCTTCACGGACGAGATCCAGATGCTCACCAGCATCGAGCGCGGCTTCGGCGGCGTCTGGGCGTGGAGATGCCGACGCGACCGTAGAGCCAGCCGTCCGGACCCCACTTGAGTCCGTTGGCGAAGGTGTGGCGGCTGGCGGCGGTGGTGCTGAAGCCGTCGAGGACGACCTGCGCGGGACCGGCCGGCTTATCGCCGTCCATCGGAATGAAGACCAGGTTGGGAGGGCAGACGGCCCAGACGCCGCCGAAGCCGCGCTCGATGCTGGTGAGCATCTGCACCTCGTCGGTGAAGACGGTGCGCTGGTCGAACTTCCCGTCGTGGTCGGTATCCTCAAGGATGAGGATACGGTCGCGCAGGTTCAGGTCGAAGCGCTCCTTGCCGTCGGAATAAGTATAGTTCTCGGCGATCCAGAGGCGTCCGCGTTCGTCCCAGCACATCGCGATCGGCTGACGTACGTCCGGTTCGGCGGCGAAGAGCGTGGCCTTGAATCCTTCCGGAAGGTGCAGCTTGGTCAGGGAGGCGGCCGAGGTGAGCAGCGGGATGAGCTCCTTCTGGTTGTTATGCGGCTCCGGGAACGGCGCGGCGAAAGC
>RGES01000437.1 GCA_009917805.1 Verrucomicrobiota bacterium | reverse complement strand
GCCATAAGGCTTGAACTTCCAGGGCGACGCGAAGGTCGAGCCCGGGCTGCTCTGGAAGAGTTCGACCGCTTCGCCCGGATCCCACTTCTCGCCGTGCTTCTTCTCAAGCAACGGCTTGTAGTCCCACATGTCGACGTGGCTGGCGGCGCCGGCCATGAAGAGCTGCACGACGCGCTTGGCCTTGGCCGGGGCGTGGAGGACGCCGCTGGTGGGCGTGGCGGCGAGGAGCGATTCCTGTCCGAGCAGGCTCGCGAGGGCGATGCCGCCAAGGCCGCCGCCGGAGCAGAAGAGGAAGTCACGACGGTTCATCGCGGTGACGCCGGACTGACGATGGTAAGGGGAGTCGTTCATGGTCAGTCGACGAAGTTGAATTCGTTCAGGTTGAAGATCAGTCGGCAGAGGTTCGTCAGGCCGTGTTCACGGACGTAGCCCGACATCGCTTCGGCTTCGTTCGAGGAAGGCGGACGGCCCAGCGCGAGGCGGAAGGCCAGGTCGATCTGGGCCGGCGGGGTGGTGGCTTCCTTGGCTACGCGGGCGGCGAAGTGCTTGGCGATCGCGACCGTCAGGCGATTGTTGCGCATCGCCAGGGCCTGCAGGGCGTTGACGGTCTCGTTACGGCTGGCGACCGACATCGAAGGTAATGTGGCGAGTGCTGGGGCTTATCGATGACGAAGTCCTGGAAGCCCGGCCCGCCCATCGTGAGGTCGAGCTTGCCGGCGACCGCGAGCACCGAGTCATGGACCGCTTCGGCCTCGAGTTTGCGGCGGTTCATGCGCCAGAGGAAGGCGTTGCTCGTGTCGATCTTCTCGTTGGCGGGATTCCCGAGGGAGGACTGGCGGTAGGTCGCGCTGGTGACGATCAGGCGGTGGAGCTTCTTGAGCGACTGGCCGTTATCGCGGAAGTCGACGGCCAGCCAGTCCAGCAGCTCAGGGTGCGTGGGCTGGCTGCCCATGCGGCCGAAGTCGTTCGGCGTATCGCTCAAGCCGCGGCCGAAGTGGTAATGCCAGACCCGGTTCACGATGACACGCCAGGTGAGCGGGTTGCGTTGATCGGTGATCCACTTGGCCAGAGCCACCCGACGAGCGCCTTCCGGGGCATCGGAGGGTAGGTCGAACTGCGAGGTCAGTTCCTTGGTGAAGGGCAGGGTGCCCGGGCCGACTTCCTTGTCGGGCTGGCTCACGTCACCACGCTTGAGGACAAAGATCGGTCGGGGCTTCCCGCCGTTGGCTCCCGTGCCTGCGAAGGCACCGGTGCCTTTATGGATCGTGCCCACGTAGGCGACTTGAGGCGCCGGGAGGGTGGCGAGTTCCTTGGCGACC